>NZ_JAHXBG010000035.1 GCF_020103725.1 Hyalangium gracile
ACATGCTGAAGAAGCTGGACGAGATGTCCATGGCCGTCATCCGCAACCTGGCCTGATAAACGGCTAGCAGCGGTTGATGTACCCGGAGCCGGACTTGCGTGGGCGATGCAGCCCGAGCGCAAGCCCGGCTCCTGCCTTTGCGGGCCAGGAGACATGCACGTCGCGAAGGTGCTGCCTGGGCGCTCCGCAGGAGGTAGGGTTCCCGGGAGCCGAGGCGCGATCATGGCGACGCGCCCCGCGGCGGCTCCGGGCGGCGGAGCCTCGACTCGAGAAGAGACGCGACTATGAGAACGATGCTCAAGTGGGTGATGACCGCATGCCTGGTGGGGATGCTCGCTTCCTGCGATGACAAGGGCAGCTCGGGGCCCGATGGCGGCCCGGGGCCGGGAGGCGGAGATGGCGGGGGAGGGGGCGGAAACTCGGGGACCGTGGAGCCCGGCGTGCTCAAGGGCCGGGTGGTGAACAACCAGGGGCAGCCCATCGAAGGCGCGGTCATCTACACCGGCGCCGCTCGCGACAACGGCATCCCGGGCGAGACCCGAACGGATGCCCAGGGCAACTACCAGATGACCAAGCTGCCGTCGCAGGTGCCCTACAAGGTCTGGGCCTGGGTGGACGTGAACTACCGCAACAAGAAGTACTGCCTTCGCGTCTCTCCCGATCAGCCGGGCGACTACGAGATCTTCGGGATCAAGGACGGAGCCATCCGCAACTTCCGCTGGAGGCTGCAGGGCCGCATGGAGGACTCGACGGCGACTCCCGAGGAGGATGGCGCCTGGTTCGGAGGGACGATCCGGCTGTTCTCCAACTTCGAGGACGGGGACTACAAGTCGATCATCGAGCTCACCTTCACCCCCAACGGCCCGCTGATCGACGGCAGCGCGGGCTCCGTGGTCCAGAAGAGCGTGGACCTGCAGAAGGGCACCTTCGTGCTGGATATCCCCGTCGGGGCCTACAAGGTCACCGCCACCCGAGTGAAGTCCGACGGCACGCGCGTCTCGGCCCGCCTGGGCCCGAACTCCACCGAGGGCTCCGCCGAGTACGACTTCGAGTTCAAGCCCGCGCCGACGACGCTCGCCTGCGGCACCTATGCGGGCACGATCACCGGCCTGGATCGGGGCATCATGTACGTCCACAGTCCCTGATGCGCCGCGTCATCTGGAAAATGATGATCGCAAGGAAACTCCCCGCGTGACGGGCCGATAATCAGGTTGTATCCTCCAATCGCCTCTTCCCCTCAATTCCAGGAGAACACGCCATGGGCAGCATTGCGAGCATCGCGAACCAGGTCAGCAGCAACATCACCGGGCAGATGACCAGCGTCCAGCGGGACATGGTGGCCAAGGCTCCGGACGAGCAGAAGCCCTTCCTGGAGGCGCAGTTCAAGCTGGAGAACGAGGCGCAGCTGACCCAGCAGATCACCAACATGCTGAAGAAGCTGGACGAGATGTCCATGGCCGTCATCCGCAACCTGGCCTGATAGCTGGCTAGAGGCGGCTGAAGCACCTGGAGCCGGACTTGCTGGGCGAAGCTGCCCGAGCGAGCCCGGCTCCTGCCTTTGCGGGCGGGTGAGCTCCACTCGCGTAGGGCTTCCGCATGCCTGATCCGGAAATGGAAGTGTGGGTAGCAACTCCTCCTCCAGATCGGCGATAATCACAGTGTTACCTGGAATTTCTAGGAGACTTCGACCATGACCGTTGGCAACGCTACCAGCGCCCCCCGCACCGCGGCCGCCCCCCAGACCACCTCGACCGGCGAGAAGTTCAAGAGCATGGACGAGATCACCGACTTCCTGAAGAACGACTCGGGCATTCAGGACCTGCGCTACATGCTGGCCGGCACCAGCGGTGAGAAGGCGGACGCGGGCACGAAGATCGCGAACTCCAGCTTCGTGAAGTCCTTCGAGGCGAACCTCAAGAAGGCCGTGGACAAGCTCGGCCCCAACGCCTCCAAGGAGGATGTCCAGAAGGCCGCCAACAACGAGGCCTACAAGCAGGAGCTGTTCAAGTCCGTGGTGAACAAGGCCGCCAGCCGCGTCATGAGCCGCGTCAAGGAGATGTACTCGGACACCTGGGGGTGAGAGCTGATCGCTCCTCCGCAGTGTCTGTTGCGGTTCTCCTGAGCTCGGGGCGGGGAGCTGTCTCCTCGCTCCGGGTGAAGACTCGAGCACCTCGGGCCAGGTGCCTCGCCGTGAACGGAATCCCCGGCTTTCACGGCTCTGGCCGCTCGTGCTAGGTTCGCGACCGCCCGCGGGAAGCGTGGGCTCCGTTCCAGGTTCGAGGATCATCGTCAATGGCGAACTCCAACGACGCCACCTCCACACAGCAGGCGGGCGCAACCGGCCCCGAGTTGCTGGAGAGGGCGATGGAGGGCTTCCAGCTCTACGAGATGGGCGAGTACGGCGATGCCCGCCGCATCTTCGAGGAGCTGTGCGAGCGTGATCCCGCGGAGGCCTACTACCGCACGGCGCTGGGGGCCATCTTCCTCGCGGAGGATGAGCTGGATCCGGCGCTGGACAACTTCAACCTGGCCCTCGAGCTCAACCCGAAGGACTCCGCCGCCCTGGTGAACCGAGGAGAGGTGTTCCTTCGCCTGGGCAGCATCTTGGAGGCTGCTCAGGACTTCGCCCGTGCCGTCGATCTGGATCCGGAGAACAAGGATCCGCTTACCATGCGTGCGCGCCTGCTGGCAGCGGCGGCCATCGAGACTGTCGAGGCCGTCCAGCGGAACGCCGCCCACTCCGAACTCAAGAAGTAGGCCCCTGGCGTCGGAAGCGTCGACGCCCACCGAACCATGGCCAGCTCGCAGGGGTCCGGCAGGAAATCACCTCCTGCCCCCGTGAAGATCTACCACTTCAAGAAGCGCGCTCCCCGCAAGGACGAGGGGTGGAGCCGCGATCCGGTCCGGCGCACGCTCGAGATCGAGCGTCCCACGCTGCCCGAGATGGCCATCGAGGAGCCTCCCGAGGAGCTCGAGGAGGAGCCTGTCCGCGCCAGGCCCGCCCGCAAGCCGGAGCCGGCGTCGAAGGCCAAGTCCCGCGCCAGCTCGGCCGCGCCCGAGGCGGACGGGCGTGCCTCGCGCAAGGGGCGAGGGGGCCAGGCCTCCCGCAAGGCGCCAGCCGCCGATGATGAGCCGCCTCAGGGCTCGGTCGCCGAGCGCCTCAACACTTCCCGCCAGCTCATCTACGAGGGCCGGCTCGACGAGGCCTGCGTCATCCTGGAGCGGCTGGTGAAGCTGGGGGTGGCCTCGGGCCCGGTGCACACCGAGCTGGGCGCCATCTACATGGCCCAGGGCTACATCGAGCGGGCCCTGGAGCGCTTCGAGGAGGCGCTGCACCTGGAGCCGATGGATCTCTTCGCTCGGGTGTGCCGCGGCGAGGCCCGGCTGGAGCGCGGCGATCTGCGCCTGGCCCGAGAGGATCTCCAGCGGGTGCTCGACGTGGGCACGGCTGGCAGCCCGCTGGTCGAGAGAGCCCAGCTGCTCCTACAGAGGGCCAACGAGGAGCGGAAGCGGCACTGAGGCAAGCGGGCCCCCAGGGGCTTGGGGCGGGAGCCGGGCCCAGACTAGGATGACGCCCGCCGATGGCCTCCAATCCCAACAGCTTCCTCTCCAAGTACTCCGACATCGTCCTGGCGCTCGTTGTCGTGGCGATCGTGGGGATGATGATCGTCCCCCTGCCCACGCACCTGCTGGACGTGCTGCTGACGTTCAACATCAGCATCGGCGTGGTGCTGCTGCTCATCTCGCTCTACGTGCCAGCGGCGCTGCAGCTGTCGGTGTTCCCGACGCTGCTGCTCATCACCACGATGTACCGACTGTCCCTCACCATCTCCACCACGCGCCTCATCCTGCTGACGGGTGACCCGGGAGAGGTGGTGGTCGCCTTCGGTAAGTTCGTGGTCCAGGGCAACTTCGTCGTCGGCGCCATCATCTTCGTCATCCTCACGGTGGTGAACTTCATCGTGATCTCCAAGGGCTCGGAGCGCGTGGCCGAGGTGGCCGCGCGCTTCACCCTGGACGCCATGCCCGGCAAGCAGATGTCCATCGACGCGGACCTGCGCGCCGGCTCCATCGACATGGAGGAGGGCAAGCGCAAGCGCCGAGACCTCGAGCGCGAGAGCCAGCTGTTCGGCGCCATGGACGGCGCCATGAAGTTCGTGAAGGGCGACGCCATCGCCTCCATCATCATCACCGTCATCAACATCGTCGGTGGCCTCATCATCGGCGTGATGCAGAAGGGCATGGAGGTGGGCGCGGCCGCCGAGAAGTACGCGCTGCTGACCATCGGTGACGGTCTGGTGGGCATGATCCCCGCCATCCTCATCTCCACCTGCGCCGGCATCATCGTGACGCGCGTGGGCGGCGACGAGGAGGGCAACCACCTGGGCAAGGACGTGGGCACGCAGCTGTTCGCCTACCCCAAGGCCATTGGCATCGCCGGTGGCATGCTCTGCGGGCTGGCGCTCATCCCGGGCCTCCCCACCGTGCCCTTCCTGATCCTGGGGGGCGCGGCGGGCTTTGGCGCCTGGAAGATGCTCAAGAAGCAGGAGACGGCGGCCGTGGCCGAGGAGGGCGGTGGCATGGCGCCCACCGAGTCCGAGAACGGCACGCCGTCCTCCACCGAGCCGCCACCCAAGGAGCCCATCAACCCGGACTCCGAGGTATTCGTCCCCGTCGTCACTCCCATCGTGCTGGAGGTGAGCGACGCGCTGGTGCCCTTCGTGGACTCGCGGCAGGACAACGGGAAGTTCCTCTTCGAGCTCATCCCGTTCATGCGTGACGGCCTCTTCGTGGAGCTGGGCGTGCGCTTCCCGGGCGTGCGCGCTCGCGGGAACTCGGGCCTGCCGCCGGGCTCGTACCAGATCCAGATCAACGAGGTGCCCGTCGTCACCGGCCAGGCCACGCTGGGCCACGTGCTGGTGAACGACACGGTGGATCGCCTCAAGCTGATGAACATCCAGGGCTTCGAGGCCATCAACCCGGCCACGCGCCAGCCCGCCGCCTGGGTGCCCGAGGGTTACAAGGACACGCTCGAGGCCGCGGGCCTCACCACCTGGGACGTGCCCGGCTACATCATCCTGCACCTGGCGGCGATCCTCCGCCGCAACGCGCGCGAGTTCGTCGGCGTGCAGGAAGTGCAGACGATGCTGGATCAGCTGGAGAAGGCCTTCCCCGCCATCATCAAGGAGGTGGTGCCGAAGGTCGTCAACGTCCTCAAGCTCACGGACATCCTCCAGCGCCTCGTGGAGGAGGAGATCTCCGTGCGCGACTTGCGCGGCATCCTCCAGGCGCTCGCGGAGCAGGGGCAGGTGGAGGCCGACAACGTGATGCTCACCGAGCACGTGCGCTCGGCCATGCGGCGCTACATCTCGCACAAGTACGCGCGCGGCACCGGCACCCTGGTCGTCTACCTGCTGGATCCGCAGATCGAGGAGGCCATCCGCGGCTCCATCAAGCGCACCTCGGCGGGCACCCACCTGGCGCTGGAGCCGGAGATTGCCCAGGAGATCGTCCAGGCCGTGAAGTCCGAGTGCGGCCACCTGCCGCCCAGCGCGCAGCGCCCCGTCATCCTCACGGCGATGGACATCCGCCGCTACGTGCGCAAGCTGCTGGAGTACGAGTTCAACCCGCCGTTCTCCGTGCTCAGCTACCAGGAGCTCGCGCCGGACCTCAACATCCAGCCCGTGGCGCGCATCTCCACGCGGTAGGCGCCTCGTGGGCTCAGCGGCGCGGAGGGGGACTCACGCGCCGGCGAGCACCGCGATGATGAGGCCGATGGCGAACAGGGCGAACACGCCCATCAGCACCAGCGGCACCATCTTCTGCTTGTCCAGCCCGGCGATCGCGCCTCCACCGCTCTCGGCGGGCTCGCTGCGCCGGGAGGGCCTCACGGGCGGCGGAGGCGGCTCCTCATCCGGAGGTGGCTCGGTGGCCACGGGCTCGGGCTCCGGCGCGGGCTCGGGGGCAGGCTCGGGCGCGGGCTCCGGCTCGGGGGCGGGCGGCTCGGGGGCGGGCTCGGGCGCGGCTTCCTTCTTGGGCTCCTCCTTGGGCGGGGCCGGCTTCGGCTTCCTGGAGCTGAGCTTCGGCGCCGGGAGGTTCTGGGTGTTCTCCTCCTCGTCCCCGGGGCCCACGTTGTCCGCGGGCTCGTCCGGGAGGACGACGGACGGCTCGGACATGTCCGTCGGGTCCACGTAGAGCAGGCGGGTGTTGCCCACCTCGACCTCGTCGCTGTCCTTGAGCGTCTTGCGGTTGACCTTCTTCTTGTTGACCTTGATGCCGTTGCGGCTGCCCAGGTCCTCCACGTGCGTGCCGGCCCAGTCGCGGCGGAACTTCACGTGCCGGCGGGACACCAGGTCGTCCTTGAAGACGATGTCCGCCGAGTCGTCGCGCCCGATGATGATCTCCTGGGCGTCGTTGATCTCGATGCGCTCGCCCTCGCGAGGCCCGTTCATGATGCGGAAGTAGGGCCCCTCGCCGCTCTTGATGCCGCGCACCGCGTCCTTCACCAGGCTGCGGGCGACGAAGGACGTCTTCTCCGAGCGCACGTCCGCCGGCAGGTCCGCGACGTGGGTGAACGTCACGTCGAACTGGGCGATGGCGATGATGTCCCCGTTGCGCAGGCGGTGCTTCTCGCCCTTGGGCAGGGGCTTGCCGTTGACCTGGGTGCCATAGGCACTGCCCAGATCCTCCAGGAAGAAGAGGTTGCCCTCCTGGGAGATGCGCGCGTGGTTGCGCGAGACGGCCTGCTGCGCCAGCACCACCTGGCAGCTCTTGTCGCGGCCCAGGGTGATGCTCGCCTCGTCGAGCGTGTGCTCGACGGGCTTGGCGGAGCTGCCGGCCTGGCTGCGCTGGGTAACCGTGAGCCGGACACTCATCGCGAGGACATCAGTGGAACGGAAGCGGGTTCAGGAAGGGGGAGGGGGAAGAAGGGCTCAGAAGGTGTCCTTGGCGAGGAAGCGCTCGCACCTCTCGGTCTCGTTGGGGAACTCCTCGGCGGTTCCGAACTTGAGGAAGTTCTTGCAGGCAATGGTGGCCGCGTCGGTCTTCTGCGCCTCGGAGTAGATCTGGAAGAGGCCAAAGTGGCAGGGGGCATACTTGCCGTCCAGCCGCAGGCACTTCTTGTAGGTCTTCTCCTCTTCGGACACCATGCCTTTGTCCTTGTACTCCGTGGCGAGCAGGAAGAGCGAGGGGGTGGTGTTCTCCGCCGTCTGGGTGTCCTTCATCTCCTTCATGGCCGAGTCGGTGAGGGCCGCCTTGCGCTGGGCGATGGCCAGGTTGTTGAGGCACTGCGGGTTCTTCTGATCCAGCTGGATGCAGGTGGCGAAGGCGTCCTTGGCCTCGGAGAAGCGGCTGAGCTCCATGAGGGAGGCGCCGTAGTCGTGCCAGTAGTCCGGGACGTTGGGGGACAGCTGGGTGGCCTGGCCGATCTCCTGGGCGGCTTCCTCGAAGCGGCCCTGGCTGTAGTGGATGGTGCCCAGGCTGTGGTGGGCGTCGGCGATGCTGGGGTTCACCGCGAGGATGGTGCGCAGCTCCTTGGCGGCCTCGGACCACTTCTCCATGCGCATGTAGGTGAGGGCCAGGTTGTAGCGGGCCTCGAGGTAGTCCGGGTTGACCTTCAGGGCGCGCTGGAAGTTGTCGTGCGCCTTCCCGTAGGACTTCTCCTGCAGGTAGATGAAGCCGAGGTTCTGGTAGGCCTGGGCCTGCTCGTTGTTGTAGCGCAGGGCCTTGATGAAGAAGTCCTTGGCCTCGGAGGTGTTGCCCTGGTGCAGGCGGATGAGCCCCTTGTTGACCCAGAGGTCCGCGTAGGTGGGCGAGAACTCCAGGCCCAGATCGCAGTAGACCTCTGCCTTCACCAGATCCGGGATGGCGAGGTGCTGCACGCACAGCTCGTTATTGAGCAGGGCGCGCTCGTGCACCGGCGGCGTGGACAGGCAGGCGACAAAGGAGAGAAGGGGAAGTGCGAAGAGGGCTCGGGTCAAACGCATGGCCGCGCGAGTGTAGGGGAGGAAGTGTAGGAGGATCAACGCCCCCCTGACGTCAAATCCAAGCTGTTTTCCATGGGTTACGTCGGTAGAGTCCGGGCCACCATGCGTACGCTCTTCTGTGCCCTTGGCCTTGCGGTGGCCCTCTTCGGGGCTTCACCGGCCCACGCCCAGTTCGCCAACCGAAGCCTGGGCCTGTCATTCGGCTACATGGACTTCAACCGCACCGGAGGCCTGGAAGGTGGCTTCTTCGTGGGGTTCGACGCCAGCTACTACATCGAGAGCGGCTTCGATCTGGTGTCGCTGACGAAGCTCTCCTTCCCGAGGGATCCGGCGACGGGCAAGCGGGTGGTGGGCCTGGCCCCGTCGGTGGGCATCCGCTACCTGTTCCTGGAGGAGACGTTCCGGCCCTACGCGGGGACGGACCTGAGCTACCTGTTCGTCTTCAAGTCGGGCTCCACGGGGCAGTACGTGGGGCTGGGGCCGAACCTGGGCTTCGACTACTTCGTCACGGACACGGTGAGCCTGGGGCTGCGCGGGCAGTACATCTTCTACATCGCGCTCAACGAGAAGACGCAGTCGTCGCTGACGTTCTCGGCGGGGGCGGCGGCGTACTTCTAGAGAAGCCGCGCCGGCAGGACGAGGCGGGCTCATTGCTGGTAGGGTGGCCCCGGGCGCCGGGTGACTGCCTGCACTGCCTTCGTGCGGGGTTCCCGGCCCGCCGCGAGGAGTGCAACCGCCATGCGTCGTCTATCCGTCCTGTTCCTGTGCGCCGTCTGCTTCGCCGTGCCGCTGTCCGTGGGCTGCGGCGGTGGGGATGACCCCACGCCTGACGCGGGCACACCTCCGCCGCCTCCGCCACCTCCGCCGCCGGACGCGGGCCCGCCCAAGCCGGACGCGGGGCCGGTGGATCTCCAGCCGCCCACCCTGGTGACGTTCTCGCCGTCGGACGGGGCCGTGGGAGTGGCGCCGGAGAGCTTCATCGAATTGTCGTTCAACGAGGAGATGCAGACCGACCGCGGCACGCTGCAGATCCTCCCGGGCACGGGCCTGCCGAACGGCGGGGTCATCACCGCGCGCGCGCAGGACTGGGACACCGCCAAGCGCAAGGTCCTCTTCGGGTTCCCCGCCGGGCTGCCGATCAAGACGAAGCTGACGGTCAACGTCAGCAACTTCGCGGACGTCGCCGGCAACCCCATGCGGGGGCCGTTCACCTTCAGCTTCACGGTGAGCGACGGCATGCCGCCGCGGGTCACCGAGGCCCGCCCCATCGAGGGCGCCAGCAGCGTGCCGCTGACCACCAACCAGATCTCCTTCACCTTCAGCGAGCCCATGGACGTCACCAAGGGCACGCTCGTGGCGGGCGGTGGGCTGGTGCTGGGACAGGCGGCGTGGACGGGAAACCAGGTCATCACCGCGCCCATCGCCAGCCCGCTCGTCTACAACGCCTTCTACAGCGTGACGCTCAACGGCTTCCGCAACATCAATGGCAAGGATCTGGATGGGGAGCAGTACCTGGGAGACGGCAAGCTGAACTTCGCCACCGGGCCGGACGTCACCCGTCCCACGGTGACGGAGTCCAGCCCGCCCGAGGGCTCCAACGGGATTCAGCCCGAGAATACCCAGTTCGTGGTGGTCACCTTCAGCGAGCCCATGGACAAGACGGCGGGTGTGGCCGAGCTGTTCCAGAATGGCGTGAAGACGCACACGCTCACCCCGGTGTGGTCCAGCGACGGGTTCAACGTCAGCTACGACGTGCAGCTCAAGCTGAAGTACAGCACCCCCATCCGCGTGGTTCTCTCCAACTTCAAGGATCGGTCCAGCAACCCCCTCGACCCGGCGCCCTACCTGGGCGATGGGGCCCTCACCTTCAACACGGGCGTGGACACCGTGAGGCCCTACGTCATCAACTCCTTCCCGGCGGAAGGGGAGCGGATCTACCCGCTCGAGGTGTACGCCACCGGCGGCAACCCCCCGACGGCCTGGCGCAAGGTCTTCACCTTCCTGTTCAACGAGCAGATGAACACCTCCGTCACCCGCGTCACGCTGCACGAGAAGGGCAACCCCTCCGCGTCCCGCATCCTCGATGGCGTGTGGTCCGCCGATCAGCGGACGATGACGGTCACCGTCTACCCCCCTGCGCCGGGGCAGCTGCCGCTCATCGACGACTACTTCTCCTACTACATGGACCTCACCCAGCTGAAGGATAGCAACGGCAACTTGCTGGATCCGGCGGTGCCGGTGCTGGGCGACGGGCGGCTGGACTTCCAGACGCTGCCCAACTTCCCGCTGCTCAACCACGCCTGCGAGCACTCGCTGACCGTGGCGCCCATCGCCATCAACGCCACGGCGAACTACTCCAGCAGCGCCACGCCGCGCGCGGACCAGACCCACACGCACTACGAGCTGAACCTGCCCAGCAACGGCACCAGCTTCACGGGCTACACCAAGATGCTGCTGGAGCAGATCGCTCCCTTCACCATCTTCACGGATCGGGACATCGACCTGACGATTGCCCAGCCCGCCTTCCCCAACTCGCCCATCGTCGTCAGCAAGGCGGCCGTCAAGTCTCCGTGCACCGGCATCACCCACCGGTTCATCTTCAATGTGGAGACCTATCCGGAGCTGCAGATGCGCAGCGGCCCGGCGTTGCTGGGCAAGTACCGCTTCATCCTCGAGCGGGGGTACTGAGCCGCGGGCGCCGGGCCGGCCGCCGCCGCGCGGTCCGGCTCAGGCGCGCTGCGCGGCACGGGGGCGGGAGCGCGGGAGCTTCGCCCTCGCGCTCGGCGGAGGCACGAGCGCGGCGGCCACCAGCAGCGTCCACTTCTCGTCCGAGAGGTGCGCCGGCTTCTCCATGGCCAGCGCCTCCTGCAGCCGGGTGCCCAGCGCGGAGAAGAGCTGGAGCCGGGCCTCCATGCGCAGCTCCTCGCGGCGCAGGGCGGCCGAGAGGATGACCTCGCGCTCCTCGGTGGAGAGCTTCTTCACCCGGGAGACGAAGAGGGGATCGGCCAGCAGGCCCTCCTCTCCGGTGGTGCCCAGCGCCGAGGGCACCTTCAGCCGACGCTCGCGCACGACGATGGTGCCCGCCAGCATGTCCCCCAGCCGCTGGTGCGAGCGGGAGACGAGCGCGGCGATGCCTCCCACCAGATAGAGGAAGGGCAGCCGGTCCACCGGGCGGACCAGGTTGCGCAGCGCCGCGTGGTAGAAGCCGATGCGCACTCCACTCTCCTGGATGACCCGCAGGGACATGACGCGCTTGCCGACCGTCTGCCCGCTCCAGGCTGTCTCCAGGCCGATGCCGTACCCCCAGTCCACCAGGAAATACACCACCAGGCTCAATGCGCTGGCGAAGCCCGGGAAGGCCATCATCGCCAGGTTGAGGGCGAACAGCACCGCCCCCGTGCCCATCAGCACGATGACTGCATCCAGCAGCCAGGCGAGGAAGCGCGAGTAGATGCCCGCGAGCGTGAAGCGGAACTCCACGTACTCGGGAGTGAGGACGGTGTGGCTGCCGTCGAGCAGCGTGTCGGAGGCGGGCGTCACCGGCTCAGTCTAATCCCCTTCAGCCAGGTCCTTGAAAGCTCCGCTTGGGCTTGGGGCCGCCCAGCTCACGGACCCACAGCCCAGGGACACGGGTCGCGGGTCCCTCGCTGCGGGGCGGGTCCCCCCGTCTCCGACGGGTCCTCCCGCCCCGGCGTCCCGCTCTCTCTCGGTCCACGGCTTCCTGCCTACCCGGGTTCCTCCTGGCTCACTCCTGGCGAACTGGTTGGGCTGTCATACAGGTTTGTCCCAGACGCTCCCGATGGGGGCTCTCCCCAGGAAATCCTTCGCTCGGTGAGAGGGCAGGGGAGCGTCGTTCCGGATTGTCCCGTTCGTAGGATAGGCTGCGTCCTCCTACCGTGGCCGAGTCCGAGTCTTCCTGGGGCCAACGCCTGTGGCCCGCGGCGACCTTCCAGTTCGCCCTCATTGCCGGCGTGACGCAGCTGAAGACGGCTGCGAACGCCCTCGTCTTGTCGCGCTTCGAGTCCCAGGCGCTCCCCTACCTCTACCTCGTCGGCGCCCTGCTCACGGCCGCGCTCACCGTGCTGCCTCGCCCACGCCCGGACTCGCCCACCGAGTCTCCAGGCGTGCTCACCACCGTGGCCTGCTTCATCACCCTCGGGCTCGCCGCCGGCGTGTCCGCCGGCCAGCGCCTGCCCGCCATCGCGCTCTACCTCTTCGTCGATGCCTTCACCACGTTCGTCTCCCTGCGCTTCTGGGGACGGATGTCGGCCGCCTTCGACGCCCGTGAGGCCCGCCGCGCCTTCACCGCCCTCAACGGCTTCGGCATGGGCGGCGGCATCGTCGGCGGCCTGCTCGTCAAGGCCATGGCTGAGCCTCTCGGTACGCCCGTGGTGGTGGCCAGCGGCGCGGTGGGGCTGCTCATCGCCGGCATCGTCTTCCGCTTCCACACCGGCGTGGTGGCCGCGCCCGCACGCTCCCGACACGCCTCCATGACGGCCGAGCCGTGGATCTACTTCGCCCAGAGCCCCTATGCCCAGGTGCTCGGCGCCCTGGGCATCGCCTTCGCCGTGCTGTCCTCCTTCGTGGACTACCTGTTCCGCCTCCGCGTGGAGGGCACCCTCAGCGAGGACGGACTGGCGGCGCTGTTCGGCTCGCTGCAGCTGTGGATCGGCCTGTTCTGCGTGGGCTTCCAACTGCTCGTGGCCCAACGGCTGCTCGAGAAGCTGGGGCTGCTGCGCTACCTGGCGCTGGTGCCGCTGGTGCTCGGGCCCCTGGCCGCCGCCACGCTCGCTACCCCCATGCTGTGGCCGGTACACCTGCTGCGGCTGGTGGAGACGGCGGTGAGCTACTCCATCCTCCCCGTGGGCATCCAGCTCCTCTATGCCGCCGTGCCCGACGAGCAGCGTGAGTCCATGCGCGCCGCGGTGGACGGCCTGCTGCGCAAGGGCGGCGTGGTGCTCGCGGGCGTGCTGCTCATCGGCGCTGGCCGGGCCGCCACCGGCACCACCATGGCCGTGGCCGTCCTCGGGCTGTGCGCGGCGCTCGGCGTGCTGCTGTTCCGGCTCAAGCCCGCTTATGTCGAGGCGCTCGAGGAGCAGGTGGGCGCGCCAGTCGAGGAAGAGGTGCAGGTGGGCGGCGAGACACAGAAGCTGCTCGTGGACTCGCTCGCGGCCAACACCCCGGAGCGCGTACTGCGCGCGGTGGACCTGATGGCCCAGGCCGAGGTCCCCCTGCGGCCCCACCTGGCCGCCCTGCTGGCCCATCCCCATGAGCGCGTGGTGGAGCGGGGTGTCGAGCTGGCGCTGAAGCTCGAGGCCCACGAGACGGCTCCCACCCTGGAGCGGCTGGTGGAGTCCGGGCCTCGGCGACCTCGGGATCAGGCCGTGTGGGCCCTGGCCCGCCTGTCTCCGGACCGCGCCGAGCGCCTGCTGCCGGCGCTGCTGGACAGCCCGGACATCGGCCTGCGCTGCGCGGCCATCGGCGCCCTGCTGCACACGCAGGGCAACAGCGAGGCCCTCTCCTCCCTCAGCGCGTTGCTGGCCCGGAGCGCCCAGGCCCCCGTCGCCGAGCGGCGCGAGGTGGCCAAGCTGCTCGGCCGCCTGAAGGATGCGCGGTTCGCCCAGCCGCTGGCGCGCTACCTCGCCGATCCCGACATCTCCGTGCGGCGGGTGGCCATCGAGGCGGTGGGCGTCGGTGGCTACCTGGAGCTCGCGCCACGGCTGCTGACCTTCCTCACCTGGCGCGAGGAGCGGCGTGCGACTCGCTCCGCGCTCGCGGCGCTGGGGGATCGGGTGATGCCCCTGCTGGAGGTGACGCTCAACAACCGTGCCGCCCCGCTGGCCCAGCGGCTCCAGCTGCCCCGCGTGCTGCGCCTCATCGGCACCACGGACGCGCTCCACGCGTTCCTCTTCTCCAACGTGCGCGACGATGCCTTCCTGCAGTTCCGCATCGGCGCGGAGATGTCCCGCCTGCGCGACGAGCACCCCGAGTACGCCGTGGACGTGGAGCGCGTGCGCGAGGCGATCGGCCGGCGGCGGGAGACGTACCTCGCGCTGGTGGAGCCATTCCGCGATCTGCGCGTGGCGCTGGGCGACAACTCGCTGCTCACCCGCGCCGTGGGAGACCGGCTGGACCAGGCGCTGGAGCTGTCCTTCTTCCTGCTGGGGCTGCTCTACACGCCCCAGACGATGCGGCGCGTGCACCAGCACGTGGTGGGCAAGGATCCGCGGCGCAAGGCCTACGCCCTGGAGCTGATGGACGCCGTCGTCGCAGAGGAGGACCGTGAGCTGGTGGCCGAGCAGATCGAGGCCCACCACCGGGAGCTGCCTCCCGGCGCGCTGGGACGGCTGGAGAGCCACCTGGAGGTGCTCGTCCAGAGCGAGGACGTGGTGCTGCGCGCCTGCGCGCGCTATGTGACGCAGCGCCTGAGCACCCTGGTCGTGCCGCCCGCGCAGGAGAACGACATGAGTGAAGGCACCGTGCAGAAGATGTTCGCGCTAGAGGGCGTCAGCGTCTTCTCCCAGAGCGACGTGGACGACATCGCGGCCGTGGCGGCGGTGGCCCGCGAGGTCCGCTTCCGCGCCGGCGAGCGCATCTTCAGCCAGGGCGATCCGGGAGACGCCCTCTACGTCATCGTCGAGGGCATGGTGGACCACTTCCGCGACGGCGAGCACGTGCTGCGCAGCCAGGCCAAGGAGACCTTCGGAGATGTGAGCCTGCTGGACGGAGCGCCGCGCCCCACCGATGTCGTCGCCGTGGAGGACACGCGCGTGCTCGTCATCGACCGCCGGGACTTCCTCGATCTGCTCGCCGACCGCCCGGAGCTGCTCACCGGCTTCTTCCGCGCGGTGAGCCAGCAGCTGCGGACCCTCATCGACCTGCCCGCCACCCGCCAGAGCGGAGAGCTGCTCGAGGTGGGCTCCACCGCCTCCGAGAACGCGCCTCCGCCCACCGGAGAGGCCCCCATCGACAAGTCGTGAGCGGCGCGGCGCTCCGAGACCTGGGGCTCAAGCCTCGGGGCCAGCCGCGCCCGCGGGCGTGGGAGCCGGCAGCGCGTTGGCCTCCGCCACGGAGGCTCCATCCGCGATGCGCCGGGCGACGAGCAGGTGGGCGGCCGCCACGGGGATGAGTGGGCGCAGGAAGCACTTCAGGATCGGGATCATCGCCAGGGCCCGGATGACGGCGAGCCCGGCGAAGGCCCAGGGCAGCTTCTCCGCCTCCACGGCGGGGGCGAAGACGGAGCGGGTGCGGTTCTCCCAGAATCGGCCGTAGCGCTGGAGCAGGCTCCAGCGGAAGCCGGGCACCCGGGTGGTGAGCCTGTTCCAGGCCCGCAGGAACCAGGGATGCCCGGCGTCGGTGTCCCGCCACGCGTGGGCGGTTTTCGCGGTGGTGAAGACCACGAGCCAGTAGGCGCTCCATCCCGAGATGAGCACGGAGGCCATCTCGGTCCTGAAGGGCAGGGGCGCGCTGAGGGCGTACAGGACGGGCAGGCCCGTCAGGAACACCAGGAAGGCGCGCACGCGGCGCGAGAACTTCTTGCGCACCCACTTCAGATTCAGCCGGATGCGCGGCTCTCCAGGAGGATCCTCCGGCTCCAGCCCCGTGAGCAGGCTGGCATCCCGTGAGATGGCGTCGTGGTACTCGCGCGAGAGGGCGATGACCACCCATGAGGCAATCTGGAGCGTCGCGAACAGCGCCGCCCAGAACTCGAGATCGCCGAGGCGGAAGCCTCCCAGCGGCTTCTCCTCCGCCTCCAGCTCCGCCTGGGCCTCCGTGGCCTGCTCCACGGCAGCCCGGGCCGCCGCGGCTTCCTGGGCCGCCTGGGCCGCCTGGACCTCCTGGGCCGCTCGAGCCAGCGCCTCCGCCGCTCGGGCGATGTCCTGGTGGACCTCCTTCTCGACCGGGGCCGGCGTCTCCTCGCCAGCGCGTTGGCCGGTGGCCTGGGGCTCGCGCGCCAGCTCCTCCGCCGCGAGCTGCACCGCGAGCTTGAAGTTCTCCCGCTCCTGCTTCCGGGCCTTGGCCTTCTCCGTTCGCGACCAGCTCTCCTGGGCGGTATCCACGGCCTCGGTCGCCGAGCCCTTGCAGGTGAGGGCCAGCGCGAGGATGACCACCGACTGGACGATGCCCACCCTCACATACCGTCGCCGCGCCGCCGGGTCCGCCCACAGCGCGCGGTGCAGGTGAA
Source organism: Hyalangium gracile (assembly GCF_020103725.1). NCBI lineage: Bacteria > Pseudomonadati > Myxococcota > Myxococcia > Myxococcales > Archangiaceae > Hyalangium > Hyalangium gracile. The sequence goes on from NZ_JAHXBG010000035.1 coordinate 16,171, forward strand.
ACGGCAGCGACAGCCCGTGAAAGAACTGCCGCACCGGGTGCCCGGGAGGTGGCAGCTGCCGCTCCTGGAAGTGGGTCGCGCCACTACGCACGTTATCCCACACGGCGCGTGCGAGCTCCGAGGCAGCGCCGCGCTCCTGTGCGGCCTGACCCTGACCCTGCGTGTCCTGCCCGTGGCTCTCCGACACCTCGGAGACGGTACCACAGGCGCCCCGGTGTGCTCGGAGCCTGTCTGGTCTTCTGGGAATGTGCTAGAGGCGCGCCCGTGAGCCCGATCCCTTTCCGAGCCCTGTTCTGTCGTCCCTCTTCCTCGAAGTCCCTGCGCACGGCCGTGGCTGCCGCGCTGCTCGCGGGCCTGTCGGCCTGTGACAAGGGCACGCCGCCCGCCGCTCCCGCGGACAAGGCCCCCGAGGCCGCCGCGGGTGACAAGGCCCCCGCCGCCGGTGCCCAGGCCCCCGCCAAGCCCGCGGAGCCTTCCGTGGTGACGGTGCTGGTGACCGGTGGACTGGGCGGCCAGCTGGTGCCCGCGGGCGAGGAGGGCCAGACCCAGGGTGGCGCGGCCGAGACGCTGGGCCGCTGGGTGGCCGAGGACAAGCACTGCGCCGGCCCCGTGAAGGCGGACGGCCAGGCCTCGTGCCCGGACTCCACCACGCTGGCGCTGGCCACTGGCGATCACTGGAACGGCCCGGCGCTCTCGTCCTTCTTCCTCGGCGAGCCGACCGCGGCCGTGATGGCGCGCATGGGCTACGCCGCCTCGGCGCTCGGCAACCACGAGCTGGACTATGGCCGTGAGCAGTTCCTCAAGAATGCCGGCATCGGCCAGTTCTCGTTCCTGGCGGCCAACCTGAAGGTGAAGGATGCCGCGGTCGCCAAGGGCATGGACCTGCCGGCCTTCAAGGTGTTCGACCGCAAGGGCCTGAAGATCGGCGTGGTGGGGCTGACCTCGCCGAAGACCGTGACGTCCGCGATGGCCGGCCGCGCCGAGGGGCTGGACCTGGTGGGCACCGAGGAGGCGCTCGCGAGCGCCATCCCCGAGGCTCGCAAGGCGGGCGCCGACGTGGTGGTGGTGGTGGCGGACATGTGCCCCACCGAGCTGCAGCCCACGCTGGAGAAGCACCCGGACTGGAAGCTGGCGCTGGTGGCCGGTGGCCGCTGCCAGACGCAGATCGACACCAAGGTGGGTGACACGCAGGTCGTCTCGCTCGGCCGCGGCCTGGAGAAGTTCCTGCGCGCCCGCATCACCTTCGACCCGTCCAAGCCGGCCGGCGAGAAGGTCACCGCCATGGAGGCGAAGCTGGTGGACGTGGCGGGCGCCGGGGGGACTCCGGACGCCGAGGCCGCGAAGATCATCGCCGATGCGAAGACGCAGCTGGAGCCGAAGCTCGGCGAGCAGATCGGCTTCACGAAGAAGGGCATCAAGCAGGGCACGCCGGAGATGACCCGCTGGGTGGCGGGCTCCATGCGCGAGAGCATCAAGGCCGACGCGGTGGTGCTCAACCGCAAGGGTGTCCGCCAGGATCTGCCCGCGGGCCCCATCACGATGGGCAGCATCTACTCGGTGCTGCCGTACGAGAACTCGCTGATGCTCGTGAAGGTGAAGGGCGCGGACCTGGCCACGCAGCTGGCCAACCCGGAGGCGTTCGTCTCGGGCTTCACCGCCGCCGGCAAGGGCAAGTTCAAGGACGCCAAGGGCAAGCCGCTGGACCCCAAGAAGGAGTACACGGTGGGCACCGTCGAGTACCTCTACTTCGGCGGTGACGGCTTCGAGTTCGAGAAGCTCGACCCGGATCCGAAGGAGACGGGCATGGCGTGGCAGACGCCCGTGGCGGAGTGGACGCGCAACCAGAAGTCCACCGAGGCCAGGCCGCTGGAGAAGTCGCTGCCCAAGTAGTCTCGGCGCGAGCGCTTCGGCCTGAAGCAACGAGGGGCGGGACCCGGTACGAGGGCCCGCCCCTTTTTCATGCCCGGAGTCCGGCGCTCAGAAGGCCGCGCCGCTGGCGCGCTCGCCCGGAGAGGCGTCCAGCGACGACAGGGAGGTGTGGAGCACGAAGCTGCCCGTGGCGCTGGCATCCGGGCTCCGGTTCATGGAGACCCCATCCGTGCCGGCCAGGGCGCTGCCGTAGCTGAAGGAGTCCAGGGTCGTCTTGCCGCTCTTCACCGCCACGGTGGCGCTGCTGTTGAGCAGGCTGAGGCCACCGGTGGAGGCCGCCACGGCGTTGGGCGTGCCCGAGGGGATGCCAGAGGCGCCACCGAACACGACGATGGCCTTGCCCGGCGCCAGCGAGGTGCCCGCCGCGAAGGTGTGGCGCACGGTGCCGCCCACGGTGATCGTCCAGCCCGCGATGGTGAGGGGAGCGCCTCCCACGTTCACCAGCTCCACGAACTCGCCGGAGGTGGCGGAGCCGGGCTCGTTGGCGAGGATCTCGTTGAGGATGACCTTCCCTGGACTGGAGGAGGTGAGGGTGAAGACGCCGTCGCTGGTGTCCACCGGGGTGCCGTTGAGCGCGTCCGAGATGCGCACGCGCGCCTGGGTGGAGGCGGAGTTCGGCACGGTCCACGTGTAGCTGCCCGTGGAGGCCGCCGCGCTGCTGGCGAGGACCGTCCACGAGCCGCCGTTGTCGAGCGTGTACTCGAGCTTCACGTTCGACACCCCGGAGGAAGCCCAGGTGATGGCGCGGCTGCTCCCGCCGCTCCAGCTCTCTCCGCCGTTGGGCGCGGTGACGGTGAGGCTGCGCGTCTGCGTGCCGGTGGTGGCGGAGACGGTGGCGCTCGCGGGGGACTCGTTGCCGGCCGCGTCGGTGGCCGTCACCCGGTACCAGTACGTGGTGCCGCCGGACAGCCCCAGATCGGCGAAGCCGGTGGTGGAGGAGGTGCCCACGAGCGAGAAGCTGGAGCCGTTGGTGCTCCGGTACACCTGGTAGCCCGTCACCCCCACGTTGTCCGTGGCGGCCTGCCACGACAGCTCGATCTCCGAGCCGGACGCCACGGTGGCCACCAGCGAGCCCGGCGCGCTCGGCGGCTGGGTGTCTGCGCCCTGGCCCTTGGAGGTGTAGGCGGTGGAGGTGTTGCCCTGGCTCACGGTGAAGCCGGCGCCGGTGGCGCTGGTGAGCTCGATGTGGCCGTACTTGCGGTTGGTGCCGGGATCCTCGGTCTCCCAGACGTCCGAGCCGACATTGGCGAGCCGGGCCAGCGCCTCCGAGGAGGGGTGGCCGTACGGGTTGCCGATGCCCACCGAGATGAACGAGGCGAGCGGCTTGATGATGCCCAGGAAGGTGGCGTTGGACGAGTACCTCGAGCCGTGGTGGTGGACCTTGTACACCTCGAGCTCGCCCACGGCGGAGGCCACGCTCGACTCCTGATCCGGCGAGGCGCCCGTGAGATCTCCACCCACCAGCGCATCGAAGGCGCCGTAGGAGATCTTCACCACCACCGAGTTGGCGTTCTCGTCGGAGTTGCCGCCCCCGGAGCGGACGACGGACAGCGTCACCTGGTTGCACAGCGAGAAGCTCTGCCCCGCCGAGGCGGTGCGGCGCTTGCCAGCGAAGTGGGACGCGTACTCGTCGTAGGCGCTGGAGGAGTAGGTGCCACCGTTGTCATAGATTGCGTCGATGGGCACCGCGTCCGTGCCCACGTCCACCTCGTCGATTCCGCCCATGTGGTCGGCGTGGAGATGGGAGATGAAGGCCATCTGCACGCGCGTCACGCCGATCGACTTGAGGTACGCCTTGATGGTGGCGCCCGAGCCTGTGGGCCCTCCGTCGAAGAGCACCGCGCAGCCTCCGGGCGCGACGAGCACGGCGGCATCTCCCTGGCCGATGTCCATGGTCGTGAAGCGCAGGCTCTGGGCCAGCGCCAGTCCCGGGAGGAGCAAAGGAAGGAAGACGGCCAGTTGAGCCAGGAAAGGCAGACGCAGGCGCATACGCTCGACTCCGGGGCTGGGGGATGCACCCGTTGTACGGGTCCGCGTTTCAGAGGGTCAATTTCGTATTCTCAATTTATCGGAAGAAAGGAATACGAGTGGCCGAGGTGAACCCAGACAGACATTGATTTCAGTGTGTCTTTCCCCGGGTCCCTCGTGCCCCAGGTGTCAGTGGGCACCACGGCCTGGGCTAGAGTCGAGCGCCTATGGACGTGGCGGAGTTCATCGAGACGCGGCGCCCCCGGTGGGAGAAGCTGGAGTCCCTGCTCGACAAGGCCGAGTTCGCGGGCCTGGCGGGGCTGAGCATCGAGGAGGCGCGCTCGCTGGGGAAGATGTACCGGGCGGTCTCCAGTGACTTGCTGTGGGTGCGCGCGCGCAGCGGCTCGGCGGACGTGAGCGCGTATCTGAATGATCTGGTGGGGCGCGCCTACGCCATCACCTACCCGGGCAAGCGCCCGCGGTTCGCGGACGTGTGGGGCTTCGTCTCGAAGGGCTTTCCGGCGCTCATGCGGCGCGAGTGGCGCATGTACGTGGCGTCGGTGCTGATGCTGCTGGCGGGCACGGGCTTCGGCTACCTGGGCATGGTGATGGATCCGGACGCGGCGCACTACCTGGTGCCCGAGGAGCACCTGAAGCTCGATCCGGTCGAGCGCGCCGAGAAGGAGGCCAAGGGCGAGGGGATGACGGTGGAGGAGCAGGCGCACTTCTCCGCGTTCCTCTTCACCCACAACATCCAGGTGGCCTTCCTGGCGTTCGCGCTGGGCATCACGGTGGGGATCGGCACGGCGCTGATGCTCTTCGTGAACGGGCTGTTCCTGGGGGCGCTGGCCCAGGTGTACACGGCGAAGGGGATGGCCGGGTGGTTCTGGGCGTGGATCCTCCCGCACGGCATTCCGGAGATCACCGCCATCTGCATCGCGGGGGCGGCGGGGCTCGTCATCGCGCGGGGGATGGCGGCGCCCAAGGGGCTGCCTCGGGGCATGGCGCTGCGGCAGGAGGCGGTGACGGCGGTGAAGCTGCTGTTCGGCACGCTGGCGCTCTTCGTGCTCGCGGGCTTCATCGAGGGCACGGTGTCGCAGATCCATCCGCCGAAGCTGTCGGTGGCCTTCAAGGTCTCGTTCGCGCTGGCGGTGGGGGCGGGCGTCTACGCCTACCTGGGCTCGGACTTCCTGCGCTCCTGGCAGGGAGAGTCCAAGGCCACTGTCTCGCCGCGTGGATCCTGAGTCTCCGGTTGGAGACGGGTCGCCGTCCGGCTCGTCTCTCAGGTGGTTGAATCCACGGGGATTTGTCTTGGCGTGAGTCCTGCTCTGGCTCGTCTGGCCACACTCCAGTGGCTCAACGGGAGCAACTCATGACTGAGACGAACGGAACCCAGACGAGCGCTGTCCCCTCGACCCTCGCGGAAGCGCGCGTGCTGATGCTGCAGTGCGTGGCGCGGGACAACGCCGAGCACTACCGCCTGGGGTGCCTCTACAACCAGGTGGTGGACAAGGGCCTGGCGGGGACCTTCACGGAAGAGAGCGCGCGGCGGTACTTCGCCCCTTGGATCAAGACCTTCTCGATGTCGGATCTCCACATGTACGGCACCGTGGCGCGGGAGTTCCCAGAGGAGATCTGCAGGAAATACGGCATGAAGCCGCTGCGCCTGCTGATGGCGTACGCGAAGAGGTTCAGGCTCTCGGTGGTGGGGAAGGATCCCGGGCCCCTGCTCATCCGGGTGCCCCAGGCGGACGGCACGATGCTCTACAAGCCCTTCCATGCATGCTCCAGGGAGGAGGTGGGGCGGGCGATGACCGGAAGAGTCCCCACGGAGGACAAGGGCTTCGGGACTGTTCCTGGCGAGGAGCTTCATCGCCTGCAGAGCCTGCGAGATGGCATGCAGAAGCACTTCCCGGAGAACTCCTCCGCACGGCTGCGTGCGGCGGCGCGGGATGGTCAGCTCCAGATCACGCTGAGGAATGTCTCGGTCGCGGAGCTGGAGCTGCTGATGGCGGCCATCTACGAGAGCCGCGAGCACGTGTTCCAGGAGCAGATCTCCAGGCCCGTGGAGCCGCTCTCAGAAGCAGTCTCCTGACGCTGCTACAGCACTCCGCGCGCCTTGATGTCCAGGTAGCGATTGACGGCGGCCAGGCTCAGCTCGTCCGGCTGCACGTCGATCATCTGCACCCCGCCCATGCTCACCCGGGCCTTGAGCGTCTCGCGGTCCGAGAGCAGCTCGGAGGCCACCGCGTGCTGGAAGGCCTCCTCCGGCCCTGGCGGAGGCTGGCGCAGCAGCCCCAGCAGCGCCGTGTCCTTCACCGAGAGGCACAGCGGCACGTGGCGCCGCGCCAGCCGGTGCAGCGGATCGATCATCGTGGAGGCCTGCTCCTCGTCCAGGAAGTCCGTGAACACGCACAGCAGGCTGCGCCGCGTGAGCCGGACGTTCAGCTCCTTGAAGAGCGCCAGGTAGTCCACGTAGGTGAGGCTCGGCGTGGCCGAGTAGAGCGCGTCCACGATCTTCCGGTACTGCCCGCGCCCCGCCGCCGGCGGCAGGTACGTCTTCACCCCATCCGCGAAGACGACCAGCCCCACCCGATCCCCGTTGCGCACCGCCACGAAGGCCAGGAAGAGCGCCGCGTTCACCGCGTGGTCCAGCTTCGTCAGCCCGTCCACCTGGGCCGCCATGGAGCGCCCCGCGTCCACGGCGATCAGCAGCGACTGGGAGCGCTCGGACTCCATCACCCGCGTGACGGGCTTACCTCGGCGGGCCGTGGCCTTCCAGTCCACCTCGCGCACCGAGTCTCCCTGAGCGTAGTCGCGCAGGCGGGCGAACTCACTGCCCCGGCCGTCCCGCCGGAGCTGGCGCAGGCCCAGGTTCACCAGATCCAGCGCCGCGCCCGAGAGCAGCAGCCGGCTGGCGCCTCGCAGATCCGGGAACACAGAGGCGCTCTGCGCCGCCTTGAAGGCGCGCTCGTCGTAGACGAGCCCCAGCGGCCCCCGCACCCGCACGTGCACGTCACCGAAGGAGAACTTGCCGCGCCTGGACGGCGTCACCTTGTACACCCAGCGCGTCTGACTCTGGGGCGGCAGGCTCAGCGGCGCCTCCTCCGGCGTGGCGGTGAAGGCCTCTGGCACATCGTCCCGGACGCGCACCTGCACCGCCTGGTTGGAGCGGTGGATGAGCTGCACCTCCACCCGGTTGGGCACGCCCACCGACAGCTTGCTCGGCAGGTGGCGGTGCACCTCCAGCCGCACCCGGCGGGCCATCACCAGGTCCACCGCGGCCAGCCCCACGACGAGCAGATCCAACGCCAGCACGAGCCCGCCCAGCCCCGGGAAGAATCCCGCCGCCATCATCGGCAGCGCCATCAGGGCCAGCACCGCCCACAGGCGCGTGGTGGGAATCACCGGGGAACCTCGACGGACTGGACCACCTCGCGCAGCACGTCCGCCGGCGTGGCCCCGTCCAGCTCCGCGTCCGGAGACAGCAGCAGGCGGTGCTTGAGCACCGGCCCCGCCAGGAAGCGCACGTCATCCGGCGTGACGAAGCCACGGCCTCGCAGCGCCGCCAGCGCCTTGGCCGCCATCAACAGGTGCACGCCCGCGCGCGGCCCCGCGCCCAGGCGGATGCGGCTGGAGGTGCGCGTGGCCGACACCAGCTTGCGGATGTAGGCCAGCACCGGCGGCTCCACCGTCACCTCGTTGAGCGCGGCACGAGCCCCCATCAGCCCGTCCTTCGTCACCGCCGCGCCCACGCCCGCCCGGGCCAGGTCTCCCGCGTCGAAGCCCCGGTGCACCGAGGCGAGGATGGCGTCCTCCTCCTCGGGGGCGGGGTAGCCCACCTCGATCTTGAAGAGGAAGCGGTCCAGCTGGGCCTCGGGCAGCGGGTAGGTGCCCTCGGACTCCACCGGGTTCTGCGTGGCGAACACCGTGAAGAGTGGGGAGAGGGTGATGTTGCGCCCCTCCAGCGACACGCTGCGCTCCTGCATCGCCTCCAGCAGCGCGGACTGCGTCTTGGCTGGAGCGCGGTTGATCTCGTCGGCCAGCAGCAGGTCCGTGAAGATGGGGCCGCGCACCAGCACGAAGGACTGGGACTTCAGATCGAACACGCTGGTGCCCAGGATGTCCGCGGGCATCAGGTCCGGGGTGAACTGGATGCGCTTGAAGTCCGCGCTCACGCTGCGCGCCAGGGCCTTGGCCATCAACGTCTTGGCCACGCCGGGCACGCCCTCCAGCAGCACGTGGCCGCCGGCGATGAGGCCGCAGAGCATCAGCTCGAGCGCCTCGTCCTGGCCGACGACGGCCTTGCGCACCTCGCTCAGCACGCCCTCGCGGACGGCGTTGGCGGCCTGCACCGCGTTGGCCGGCAGGTTGAAGGAAGGGGCGGGGACGGGGGGGACGTTCATGACTCCTCGACGGAAATGGCGGTCGGGCGGGTGGGCCCGGTGGGATGGATGCGGTTGCGCAGCTCGGCCGTGCGCGCGGCCAGCTGCTGGAGCTCGCTGTCGCTCAGCGTCTCCTCCGAGCGGCGGACGATGGCGCGCAGCCCCTGGGACAGGTCCTCCCGGCCGCGCGCCTGGAGCCCCTCGGCGACGGCGGAGGCGGGCGCGTGCGCGGGCAGCCCGGCGTACAGGGCCAGCTCCTGGGTGAGCCCCTTGGAGATGAGGCCCGCGGCGAAGGCATGGTGCTTGCCCTCCCGGTACAGGCGGCTCATCGCGAAGAGCGCGTCCGTGGCGCCCACGCGGACCGACTCCGGCGGCGGGTGCGGACGGCCGAAGCGCTTGAGCGAGATGGACCACAGCGCCACGCCCAGCAGCAGCTGCGCCACGGCGAAGTGCAGGCCGTAGCGCCTGGCGAAGTCCACGATGGAGCGCTCGTTGGTGAAGCCGTGGTGGAACTCGCTGAACTCGTAGGGGCCGGGGCCCAGGGCGCGCAGGGCGCTCAGCCAGAACTGCGCGTTGTCCGCCCGCGCGAGCGCCTCGTTCATCGCCAGCTCCGGCGCGCCCACCACCAGCACCTTGCCCAGGCCGTAGGGCACCACCGCCGCCACCGGGCGCTCGAGCTGCGCGTCCTGCAGCACGGGCACCGCGCCGGAGGGCAGCTGCAGGAAGGACTGGATCTTCGCCTCCACCCGCTCCATGCCCAGCGTGTACGGCGTGGGCATGGGCGGCACCAGCGTGCGCATGGGCAGCGTGGTGTCCACCTTGGAGAGCTTCACCTCCAGCGCGTCCAGCAGCGGGTTCTCCCTCGAGCCCCACGGCACGTACACCAGCGAGTGCCCGGCCTTCACGTGCCCGAGCAGCTTCTCCCGCTCGTCCTCGGTGAGCTCGTTGGCGTGCAGGACGTTGAGGCCCTCGTGGGGCACGTCCTCGGACTGCTCCAGCTCCTCGTCCCGCTCCTTGGCGAGCAGCGTCTCGTCCAGGTCGTCCTCGCGCGCGCCGTCCACGGCCACCGCCAGCAGGATCAGCGTGGCGGTGGACTTCTCGTCCAGCACCTGGAGATCCGCGGAGCGCCGGACGACGGGCAGCCCGCTCTCCTCGGCCAGCAGGTAGAGCGCTCGGGCTCCGCCCTCCGCCGCGCGGTAGGTGGAGAGCGTGTCCGCGAAGCCGCCGCGCGAGGCCCCCTTCATCAGGAAGGTGCCGAGGATGGCGGAGAGCAGCAGCCCGCCCACCACGAGCATCGGGAAGCGATCACGCACCGGAGGCCTCCGGCTGAACGGGCGCCGTGAGCAGCGGCTCGGTGAGGGTGCGGAAGTCGCGGTAGCCGTCCAGCCCGACGGGCAGGTTGCCGTACCAGGCAAAGTCGAAGCGGCGCGTCAGCTCGCGGAAGGGGGACAGCCACTCGCGGCGGCCCTTGAACTGGCGCAGGTAGTCCCAGTTGCTCAGGGTGGAGTCGTAGAGGATGGCGCCATCGCGGTGCAGCCGGGACAGCAGCGCCAGGTAGAGGCTGCGGATCGCCTCGCGGTACTCGCCCCGGGCCGCCAGCTCGTCGGCCAGGTGGGCCCAGCCCTCGGGCGGGCGGGACAGGGCGCTCATGGGATCCTGCGCGAGCGCCGTGGAGTCCAGCGTGCTGACCTCGAGCTGGGCGCTCTCGTCCTGCTGCCGCCGCCCCAAAGCCCGCAGCAGCAGGGTGGCCAGCACCGCCAGCACCAGCCCGATGACGAGGACCACCAGCACGTTGGCCGCGCCCGCCCCGCTGGCGCCCGTGAAGTTCGGCGTGGACCGGACGGGCTCATCCTTGTCGCGCTCGAAGAGCTTCTTGAGCGCCTCGCCCAGCCAGTCCCAGAAGCGCTTCCAGAGGCTGGGAGGCTCCGGAGGCGTCTCCTCCTTCGGCGCGGCCGGGTCCGCCGGGGGGATGACGTCGGAGAACTCCGGTCGCGCGAGGATGTCCTTCGCCCGCGCCGAGGCCGAGCGCGCATCCGGCGCGGCCTGCTCGAGCGCCGCCGTCTCCCGCGCCTGCGTCAGGCCCTGGCTCAGCGTCATCGCCGCGGCATCGCAGTCCTCGGAGTCCTGCGCCAGGCGCTCCACGGCGCGCAGCAGGCGCTGGAGCTTGGCGGCCTCGGCGGTGCTCAGCGAGTCCGCCGCGTCGAGGCCCGCGGCCAGGTCATCGCCCTCGTACTCGCACTCCAGGGCCACCGCCTCCAGGCGCTGGCGGAGCTCCGAGCGCGAGATCGCCGGCTCCGACTCCTGCGCCCGCGCCGCCGTGCCGCCGAGCAGCACGCACAGCAGGACTAGCGCCGCGCTCTGGAGGGGCCGCGCCTTGCCTCGCGCGGGGAGCTGCTGGACGGCGGCGAGCAGATCCAGCCCCTCCTGGCGCACCCGCCCGTCCACCAGCAGCAGCGTGGAGGCGGCGGCCTTGATGGGCTCGAAGAGGGTGAAGGTGAGGGACGCCAGGAAGATCAGCCAGGAGACGTTGTCGAGCGACGCGAAGCGCTCGGCGAACGTGAGATCGATGGCCAGCAGCTTCCGCCCCAGCATGAAGAGGACGTTGCTGGCGATGTGGAGGTTGAAGAAGGTGAGCACCTGGACGAGCAGCATCATCCGCACCCCCGTGGCGGTGCCTCGCGCCGGCCCCAGCAGCTTCGAGCACAGCCCGTACAGCCTCAAGGGGCTGCCCTTGCCCTGCATCGTCGCGGCGTAGCCGACGATGTGCGCCGACAGCAGGAAGTACGCGACCCCCACCGAGAAGCTCAGGGTGAGGGCGTTGAAGACGAAGAGGAAGCCCACGGCGATGAAGAGGCTCGGCATCCGGCCCAGCGCGGCGCGGAGGCTGGCGAGCACCCGGGGCTCGTCCTTGCCCAGGAGCAGCTCCTGGACGAAGTGGCAGGTGGCGCCCTGGAGGACTCCACGGAAGAGCCACGTCAGGGTCATCCACAGCGTGGGCAGCACCAGCGAGCGGCGGTGAATCACCGCGTCCGCCAGGTGCAGGGCGGCCGCCGTGACGAGCGCTCCTCCCGGCAGCGTCAGCGCCCACACGCCGGTGTGGCGCGAGCACAGCCGCAGGGCGGCATCCAGGATGGCGACGGCGCCTCGGGGGCGCAGCTCGAGCGCGGAGACGGCCATTCAGAGCCTCACCAGTTCGATGAGCAGGCGGACCCCGCCGTAGATGACGGCCGCGCTCACCAGCGCGAGCAGCACGTTGCCCACCGACCAGTCCCGGCGCTCCGTGGGCCCCTCGAGCACCTTCAGGCGCTTCTGGAGACAGGCCGCGCAGCGGTTGATGCCCTCGAACTGCGTGGTGCACTCGCGGCAGATGACCCGCCTGCACTCGACGCAGATGCCGAGCCCCGCGCGATCCGGGTGATAGTGGCAGCGGCCCGACCCCTGGAGCATGGGAGCAGCCTACGAAATCTCGGGCCGTCTGTCCCACCCCCCGGATGGCCTGGGGGTTGCTTCCCGGGTCAGGAGTCGTCGCGCAGGGCCTCGGCCATGCGCAGCACGATGGCCTCGAGCAGCACGCCCCGTGGAAAGTGCGCCCCCGCCGAGTTGCCGGCCAGCAGGAACCACCGCTCCTGCAAGGGCAGGGCGATGGCCCAGTGGTCGGCGCGGACGTAGCCCAGCAGCTCGCTGCCCGGCAGGAGCTGATCATAGAAGAGCAGCTGGCCGTCGTTGAGCGGATCCATGTAGCGCAGCACGCCGTCCATGGGGTCCATCGCTCGGGCGATCTCCGCCTCCGGGGCGATGCTGCCCACGGAGAAGTAGCGGATGTGCTTCGGCAGCTGGTGCCGCGCCAGCCACTTCATCCTCGGCTCGCGCTGCAGGTCCCTCGCGACGGCGCGATCTCCCGGCGGGCACTTCTTCGAGGGCCAGTTCCGCAGGGCCTCGTAGACGAAGGTGTAGCGGTTGGCGGCCGGCGAGCCGTTCACGCTGCCCGCGATGCTGACCACCGCGTGCACGCGGGGGGCGAGGCTGGGGTACTGGACCAGGAACTCCATGATGTCCGAGATCCCCTTCGAGTAGCCCATGAGCACCAGCCGGCCCTCGGGAGGGAGCTTCGTCCGGGCGACCGCCACGGCGATGCGCCAGGCGTTGGCGGCGCTGCTCGAGCGCCCGCTCACCCGGATGGTGTTCACCGAATAGCCGAGCGTGCGCAGCCGGGGCACGGCCTCCGGGAAGAGCTCCGCGTCATCGAAGCACTCCGCGAAGCCACCCGGCACCAGGAGGATGCGCAGGCGCGGGTCGTGCGCCGGAAGCGCGGCGGGGGCCGTCGCCCGAGGCTCCGCGGCGAGCGGGAGGAGCAGCTTCTCGCAGTCCGAGTCGGGCAGCTGCTGGCGCGCGGCGAGCTCGCAGAAGATGGTGCGGAAGCGCGCGCGCCCATCCTGCACCGAGGGCTGGCCCACCACCACGAGCTGGGCCGGAGGGATGTCGGAGGTCTGGTAGCCCAGCAGCGGGGTGGCACAGCCCGTCACGCCGAGCGTGAGCCCCGAGAGGACGGCTACCCAGAACATCGACATGAGGCTCATCGCCCGGCTCCCTCGCCGAGCGCTTCGGTGATGCGCAGGACGGCCGCCTCCAGCAGCGCGTCACGTGGGTAGGAAGGCTTCGTGCCCGGAGCGCCTTCCACCGCGGGCGTGGGTGGGAGCGGATCGGTGGCGATGGAGTAGTGGTCGGCGTTCGCGTAGCCGAGCAGCTCCGCGCCAGGGATGACCTGATCGAAGAAGGGGGCCAGGCCGTCGTTGCGCGGATCGATCCGGGTGAGCGCGGCGGCCCGGTCCCTCAGCGGCGGGCTGATCTCCGAGAGGGGCGTGAAGGCCGCGAGCGAGAAGTACCGGGGCGGCACCGGCAGCGGATGCGCCATGAGCCAGCGCAGCCGATGGGCCCGTTCCATCTCCGGGAGGGCCCATCGCTGTCCCCGGACGCACGGCGAGTCTTCTCCGTTGGGGAAGAGCAGGTCCGCCCCCTTGGAGTCGCCCGCGAGCGGGGTGCCGTTGATGGCGCCCGCCACGCTCAGCACGGCTGACACGCGCGAGGCCACGGTGGGGTTCGCGACGAGGAGTTCGAGGATGTCCACGGCGCCTCTGGCATGGCCGACGAGCAGGAGGTGCTCCGAGGGGATCTCCGCGATCTCTCGGGCGAGGTGCTCGGCGTTGACGTGACTGTTCGAGGAGGTATTCACCTGGGAGACCCGAGCGTCATAGCCCAGGAGCCGCAGGCGCTTCACGGTGGGCTGGAAGGGCGCAGCCAGGCCGTCAGCACAGTCGCCGAGCAGCCCGGGGACGAAGAGCACCGCCAGCCGGGGCTCGTGCGCGGGCAGGGGGCGCGCGGGACGCACCGTGTCACGCTCATCGCTCAGGCGATGGAGCAGCGCGTCACACGGGCGCCCGCGGGCCTCTGGCTCCCGGGCGAGCAGCGCGCAGAACAACTCGCGGAAGCGCGCGCGCCCGTCCTGGACCGGCGGCGCGCCGGGCAGGGTCAGCGTCTGAGCGGGGACGTCGAGGCTGTACTCGAGGACCGGGGTCGACTTGCAGCCCGAGGACAGGACGAGCGGTAGCAGGGCGAGCAGCCCTGCGAGGTGCTGATATCTGGGAGTTCGAATGGGCTCACCCGCCGCCGTGGCTACCGCGGTTGAGAGGGCTTCATCGGGCCCGCGTGCTGCTCCATGAACCGGGCCGCCCGCGCCAGGAGCTCGATCAGGTTCTCCCTGCGCATGATCGAGTGCCCCTCGTTGTCAGCGACCATGTACTCGACGGGGATCCGGCGCTCGCGCAGCGCGCGGACGACCTGATCCGACTCGCTCCGGGGCACGCGCGGGTCATTGGCGCCCGCGTAGACGAAGAGCGGGTCGACGATCTTGTCCGCGTCCTTCAGGGGCGAGATCGAGTCCAGGAAGGCCGCGTCCTTGTCCGGATCGCCCATCTCCAGGAGGAAGATCTCCCGGATGAACCCGCTGGTGGTGGCCATGAAGGTCTTCATGTTCGCCACGCCGAAGAGGTTCACGCCCGCGCGCCACAGGTCCGGCATCCGGGTGAGGCCGATCAGCACGGTGTAGCCGCCGTAGCTGCCGCCATAGATGATGACGCGGTTGGCGTCCGCCCAGGGCTGCGAGGCGGCCCAGCGGCCCGTGGCCTCGATGTCCTTGAAGGCCTCCAGGCGCCCGCGCCCGTTGTCCGCCTCCTCGAACGCGCGGCCGAACCCGCCCGAGCCTCGCACGTTCGGCTCCACCCACGCGTAGCCCTGGGACAGGAAGAAGCCGATGGGCGCGGCCCACCGGATGCGCGAGCTGCCCGCCGGCCCACCGTGGTAGCTGACGATCACCGGCAGCTTCCCCGTGCGGTTCTTCGGCAGGTACACGTTGATGGGAAGCGCCAGCCCGTCATGCGCGCGGAGCTCGGTGATGCTCGCCTCGATGGCGGGCAGCTCCTTCAGCGAGGGGCGTGCCTCGGTGCGCAGCGCGGCGACCTTGCCCGTCTTCGTGTCGATGACCCAGGCGTCGGTGGGAGAGGAGGGCGTCGACCAGACGGCGGTGAGCCGGCGGCCGTCCTCGGAGAACTCGAACGCCTCGCCCTGGCCCAGCGGCATGGCGACCGTGGCGCGCGGCTTCAGGGTGCGCGCGTCGAGCAGCCGGATCTCGTTGCGGTTGCCGGCATCGAGGGTGAACGCGATCGCCTCGCCCGTCTTCGCGACCATCAGGTTGTTGATGCGGTTCGCGGCGGGGCTCTTCTCCACGTAGCGCGCCAGCTCCTTGCCGCTGCTCGCGTCGAGCGCCAGCAGCAGCGACTGCTCGCCGCCCGCATCGGTCGCCACGTACACCGTCTTCCCGTCGGGGGAGAACTGCGCCGCGAAGATGGTCACCTTGCCCGGCGCCAGGGGGTACAGCGGCCGGGTCTGCCCCGTCGCCAGCTCGAGGTGCCGCAGGAAGTTCTCCGAGCCCGACAGGTAGCGCAGGAACAGCGCCTGCTTGCCGTCGCGGCTCACGTCCGTGAGGAAGCCCGGCTTGTCGTCGCGGTGGACCACCCGGGCCGGGCCGCCACTGGCGGGCACGGCGTACACGGCCGAGGACGCCTCTTCCTTGCGGCGGCCGCTGAAGTAGACGGTGTCTGGCGCCAGGTCCGGGATGATCGGGAGGTCTCGGTTCAGCGTCTCTCCCGGTGTGAGCTCCACGGGCGCCGACCCGTCCAGGCCCACCTTCCAGATCGACCAGTTCTCGTCCGCGCCCTTGTCGGACCGGAAGAGCACCGCCTTCCCGTCGGGCGTGGTCTGCGAGAACGTCATCCGCTCGGGCCACGCCACCAGCCGCTTCGCTGGCGAGTCGGTGCGAGCGGCGTCGGCGATGTAGAGCTGCGGCAGCCCGTCCCGGTTGGAGTTGAAGATCACCTGCGTGCCGTCGCGAGTCAGGGCCGCCTCGGTGTTGAGGAAGGCGTCCACGAACGGTGTCACCTTCCGTACGAGCTCGGCATCACGCGCCGCGTCAGCTCCGGCGGGCACGTCCGGCTTCTCCACGGTGCTCACGGCCGTGGGCGGGGAGGGGGGGGCTCCCTCGAGCTTCGAGTCCTGGGAGGAGGCGGGGGCCGGTGGAGCCACCTCGGGCTGAGGCTGAGGCGCTGTCGCGCAGGCGGCGAGCAGCGCGGCGACGAGAGCGAACGGGTAAGGGAAGGTGCGCATGGGCCGGGGAAGCTATCGCGCCATGCCGCGCTTCACCACCGATGAGTCGGGTCCTCCGCGCCCGGCCTCTCGGGGAGGACGCGGCGGCTCGCCCTACTTCGGAGGAGGGGCCATGTCGTCCTGGCTTGCGGGGGTGGACAAGGCAGTGTTGAGTTCGCGTCCGCGACGCCCACGGGCCCAAGGAGCCTTCATGTCATCTGCTGCACCCTCCGAATGGAAGGGACCCCCGTCGAACCGCACGTTCATGGGGCACCCGGTAGGTCTCTTCGTTCTGTTCTTCACCGAGATGTGGGAGCGCTTCTCGTATTACGGGATGCGCGGGCTGCTGAAGCTCTACATGGTGAACTACCTGTTCATCTCCGTGCGCCAGACGCTGCAGGGCAAGGCGTACGACGGCGTGGGCAACCCGGACGAGGTATGGGGCTGGGGCTTCATCAAGTCGCTCCTGCCGACGGTGGATGAGGCGACGCTCCAGCAGTGCTCCGCGGAGAAGGTGAAGGCGCTGCTGGCCGAGAACTCGGGCATGGTGGCGGAGGTCGCGCAGGGCATCGCCGCTCAGCGGTGCTCCGTGGAGCCCAACGCCTCGCTGCTCTACGGCCTGTATACGGGCTTCGTGTACCTCACCCCGGTGATCGGCGGCCTCATCGCCGACAAGTACCTGGGCCAGAAGAAGTCGGTCTACGTCGGCGCCATCGTCATGGCGCTCGGGCAGTTCGTGCTCTTCGGCGCAGAGAACCTGTTCTTCATCGGGCTGCTGCTGCTCATCATCGGCAACGGCTTCTTCAAGCCGAACATCTCCACGCAGGTGGGCAACCTCTACCCGCCGGGGGATCCGCGCCGCGACGGCGCCTTCACCATCTTCTACATGGGCATCAACCTGGGCGCGTTCATCTGCAACTTCGTCTGCGGAACGCTGGCCGCCGTGGTCGGGTGGCGCTACGGCTTCCTCGCCGCGGGCATCGGCATGTGCATCGGTCTGGTGGTGCAGCTCATCGGGCGCAACACGCTGGCCCCGGACACGCTGCAGGAGCGCAAGGACAGCACCGTCGTCGAGAAGCAGCCGCTGACCTCCAACGAGTGGAAGCGGGTGTGGGCGCTCGTCATCCTGTGCATGCTCAACATCGTCTTCTGGGCCGTCTACGAGCAGCAGGGCAACACGATGCAGACGTGGGCCGACGAGAAGACGAACTGGCCGCAGTGGGCCTCCTCGACGTGGTTCCAGTCCGCCAACCCGCTCTTCATCTTCACCTTCGCGCCGCTGCTCGACATCTTCTGGCGGTGGCAGAACAAGCGCGGCTCCGAGCCGTCCTCCGTGGCGAAGATGGCCATCGGCTGTTTCGTGCTGGGCATCTCCTTCGTCGTCATGGTGGCGGGCGCCCGCATCGTGGGCGACGACAAGGGCAGCCTGTTCTGGCCCATCTTCTGTACGCTGCTGCTGACGATTGGTGAGCTCTACCTGTCGCCGATCGGCCTGTCGCTGGTGACCAAGGTGTCGCCGGTGCGCATCGTCTCGCTGATGATGGGCATGTGGTTCCTGTCGAGCTTCTTCGGCAACCTGCTCTCGGGCGTGATCGGCCGCTTCTATACGACGATGTCGAAGGACGCGTTCTTCTTCCTCCTCATGGTGCTCGGCATCTCCGCGGGCGTCGCGATCTGGCTCTTCAACAAGCCGCTGAAGAAGGCCATGGAGCCGGAGGCTCCGCCCGCGGGGACGCCCGCCGTGAGCGGCACGTCCTCGTAGTCTGGGGGCCGTCGTCTCCGGGGCGGCCCGTCCGCCCCGGAGCATCCGGCGCAGGCGCTACAACTCGTCGAGGAACTCGTCGTTGTAGGTGTAGCGGCTGAGGCGCTTGACGAGCGCCTCCATGGCCTCGACGGGCTTCACCGCGAAGAGCATCTGCCGAAGCTTCTTCACCTTCTCGTACTCCTTCTGGGTGAAGAGCTTCTCCTCCTTGCGGGTGCCGGACTGGGCGATGTTGATGGCCGGGAAGATGCGCTTCTCGGCCAGCAGCCGGTCCAGCGTCACCTCGGAGTTACCGGTGCCCTTGAACTCCTCGAAAATCACTTCGTCCATGCGGCTGCCGGTGTCGATGAGCGCCGTGCCGATGATGGTCAGCGTGCCGGCCTCCTCGGTGGCGCGCGCGGCGCCGAAGATGCGCTTGGGGCGCTCCAGCGCGCGGCTGTCCACACCGCCCGTCAGCGTGCGGCCCGAACTGTCCACTTCCTTGTTGTAGGCGCGCGCCAGGCGGGTGATCGAGTCCAGCAGGATCATCACGTCCTTGCCGGCCTCCACCAGGCGCCGCGCCCGCTCCAGCGCCAGCTCCGCCACCTTGAGGTGGTCGCCCGTGGGCCGGTCCGAGCTCGAGGCCAGCACCTCCGCCTTGATGCTGCGGCGCATGTCCGTGACTTCCTCGGGGCGCTCGTCGATGAGCAGCACCATCACGTGCATCTCGGGGTGGTTGTTGATGACGGCCTGCGCGATGCGCTGGAGCATGATCGTCTTGCCCGTCTTCGGCGGGGCGACGATGAGGGCGCGCTGCCCCTTGCCGATGGGGGCAATGAGGTCCATCACCCGCGTCACCATGTCCTTGTGGCCGTTCTCCAGCTTGATGCGCTCGATGGGGTCCACCGAGGTGAGGTCCGCGAAGTGCGGCAGCCGGGGCGCCCCGTCCAGCGGCCGGCCGTCCACCGTGTCCACCTTCTGGATGAGGCCCTTGGTGCCGCGCATCTGCGCGAACGCGGTGACGTACTGGCCCTGCCGCAGGCGCAGCTTCTGCACCAGGTTCTTGGGCAGCTCCGGGTCATCCGGAGAGGGCAGCAGGTTCTTCTTCACCTGCCGCAGGAAGGCGTTGGGCCCCTTGGCCTCGGTGTCCAGCACGCCCTCCACGGGCGTCAGGTTCTGCTGCGGCGCGGCCTGCTGCTGTCCGCCGTGGTGCTGGTGACGCTGGCCGCCGTGCTGCTGCTGGCCCTGCTGCCCCTGCTGTCCCTGCTGTCCGTGCTGCTGCTGCTGTTGCTGCTGCTGGGCCAGGCGCTGCTTGTACTGCTCCAGCTCCTGCGGGGTGAGGAACACCTGCTGCATCTGCCCGTCCGGGCCCGGCTGCATGCGGTAGGCCTGTCCCTCCGGGGTGAAGTGCACCTGCGCGCCACGGCGGCGACGGCGGCGGCGGCGGCGGCGGCCTCCACCGGGGCCGGGCTGTCCACCAGGGCCTGCCTGTCCCGGAACCTGTGCCGCGCCTTCCGCACCGTCGTCGGGGCCGTCATCGCCCTCGCCATCATCTCCGCCGTCATCGTCCGAGCCGGGCGGCTCGGGCCGGGAAGCCTCGGCGGGGGGCGGGAGGGGCTCGCGGGGATCGTTGTTATCGGGGGTGTTCTCGCTCATGGAATTCCGAACGCTCTGCATGCACGGACCCAGCTCGGGTCGGGCGCGCACTGCTCGTCATGTGGGACAGGGAGCCAGACGCGGGGTCCTCGAGGCGGCCTGCGCTCCATGCGCGGGTCCTCGATGACCGAAACCGCCGGTCCCTGAAGCCCCCGGCGGCCCGAGAGCCGGCCAGGAAGCAACACTCACATTAGCAGAGACCCACGAGAGGCTTCGAGAATTTCGAGCCCCTGTCCTACAGCAGACTCACTCGATGGTGAGGGTGAAGGGCATGGCCGCCTTGAGCCCCGGCTCCACCCAGGTCGCGCTCAGCCCCGTCTCCTTCACGAGCGCCTGCATGCCGGGCAGGAGGGCAGGCTGGGCCTCCGGGAGCAGCCGGGCCATGACGCTCGGCTCTCCGCCCAGCGAGGAGAACAGGCCCCGAGGCTCCCCGTAGACCTCCAGGTCGATCTCCTCCCCGGGGTCCACCTTGGCCCGGGTCCGCGCCGCGTCCACGGCGTCCATGAGGCCGCCCAGCTTGTCCACCAGCCTTCGCGCATGGGCGTCCTTGCCGGACCACACCCGGCCGCGAGCCACCGCGTCCACCTGGGCCTTGTCCAGCTTGCGCTCCTGGCTCACGTAGGTGATGAAGTCGTCATAGGTGGCGTCCACCCAGGCCTGCACCGCCGTCTGCTCCTCGGGCGTCCACGTGCGCCACGGATCGAACATGTCCGCCAGCGGGGAGCGGGAGATCTTCTCCCGGTTGATGCCCAGCTTGTCCCCCAGCAGGCCCTGCAGCGCGGGCTTGAGGTAGAAGACGCCGATGCTGCCGGTGATGGTGGTGGGGTTGGCGAAGATCTCGTTGGCGCCCATGGACACGTAGTAGCCGCCGGAGGCCGCCACGTCCCCCATGGAGGCGATGACGGGCTTGTGCTTCCTGGCCTCCAGCACCGCCCGGTACATCAGATCCGAGGCGAGCACGTCTCCGCCGCCCGAGTCCACCCGCAGGACGATGGCCACCACGGATGGATCCTCCTGCGCCCGCTGGAGCGCCAGCACCACCGTCTCGGCTCCGGCGATGCGCGCGCCGCCGAAGGGATCCTCGCGGCTCTTGCCTCCGGCGATGCTGCCCAGCACCGGCACGATGGCGATGCGGCGGCGGCGGGCCCAGCGCGTCTCCCGCTCGGCGCGCGGCGAGTAGGTGGGGGAGTAGGTCGCCGTGGGGGCCATCTCGCGGACCTTCTGCTCCAGGTCACTCTGCAGGGGGAGGAGGCCGTCCACCAGCCCCAGCTGCTGGGCCTTCGCGGCCGGGATGATGCCCGTGGCCCACACCTCGCGCAGGCGCCCCGCCGGCAGCCTCCGGCCCCGCGTCACCGCCTCCTCGTACCAGGCCACCTCCGTGTCCAGGTAGGCGCTCACCTGCTCCCGCTGCGCCTCGCTCATCTGCTGGAGGGTGAGCTGCTCGGGCGCCGTCTTGTACTGGCCCACGCGCGCCACGTCCCAGCTCACGCCCAGCTTCTCCATCGTCCCACCGAAGGTGGTGACGCTGGCCGACAGCCCGTTGATGATCAGCGAGGAGGCCGGCACCGTGTAGATCTGATCCGCCGCCGAGGCCACCAGGTAGCACCGGTCGTCGCACGAGAGCAGCACCGCCATCACCTTCTTGCCGGAGGCGCGCAGCCGCAGCACGGCCTGGCGCAGCTCCTCCGCCCGGCCCCAGTCCGCGCCGCCCAGTCCCTCCATCTTCAGCACCACCCCGCGCAGCTGCGGATCCCTCGAGGCGAGATCCAGGAAGCGCATCAGGCGCAGGTACGGATCCGGCCCGCTGGCCCCGAACAGCGCCAGCGCGGGGCTGACCCCGCCGGAGAGCCGATCATTGAGATCCACCATCGTCACCACGCCCGAGGACACCACGGAGCGGTAGGTGCTGCTGGACAGGCGCACCGCCAGCACGTGATCCAGCCCGTCGTTCGTCCCGCCCGGCGCGTAGGTGACGCCGAAGTGGGAGGTGTCCAGCGTGAGGCCGAGCTGGAACGCCAGCGCCTCGCCCTCGCGCAGGCCGTGCGACATGCCCGCGCCCACCCTCAGCCCTGGCAGCACCTCCGCCTTCAGCGCGTAGCTGAAGCGCCCCTCGTCCAGGCCGCCCGAGCGGAACTGGTAGTCCACGCCCAGCGTGTAGCGCTCGCCGAAGGGGCGCAGGCCGACGCCCACGTCGAAGCTGCGGGTGAGCTTGTACTCGCCCTGCTCGGGCTGGTTGATGTCCCGCGCCACCACGCTGTACGAGAACTCGCGCCAGGGCCGCGCCGACAGGCCGATGTCCCACGTGGACAGCTTCTCGATGGACTCATCCGCCGAGCCGAAGGCGTGGTAGGTGGCGCCCAGCGCCAGCGTGTCCGTGCCCAGCGAGAAGCCGAACGAGGTGCGGCGGTAGTCCGGCTCCGTGCGGTTGTTGAGCCACTCCAGGCCGAAGCCCAGGCCCACCACGCCCAGCATGCTGGTGCCCGCGAACAGGCCGTTGCCCACCTGGTCCTGGAGCCGGTTGCGCTCGTGGATGAAGAACACCTGCGGATCGTCCACGAAGCGCAGGCTGCCCGGGTTGAGCGAGAGGGCGGTGGCCTCGTCCACGATGGCCGTGGAGTCGGGAGGCAGCGTCACCCCGCGCGAGCCCACCAGCGGGCGGACGATGTTCTGGGTCTGGGCAGCGGCGAGGCAGGGCAGGAGCAGGAGCAGGGCCGGGAGGCGCATACGCCCGGGGACTCTAGGCCGCTCCAGCCCCGGGCGGACAAGCGTCACGCGCTACCAGTCTTCAGTTCCGTTCACTCCGTCCAGCGGATCGCCGTTCTTGCCCTTCTTCTCCGTCACCTGGCGGCGGCCGCCCTGGTCCTCGGCGTTCCAGTCCTCCATGCCGTGCCGGTTCTCCAGCGGGTCCGAGGCCTTCACCTTCTTCTCCCCACCGCCCAGGCCGTTGTTGACCAGATAGTTCACCAGCCGGCCCATCTCCGCCTTGGCCATGCCGTACTCGTCGCCCTGGAGCACCACGCGCCGGCTCGCCAGCTTCTTGCCGCTCTGCAGATCGAAGAAGCCCACCACCAGCTCCGTGCCGTTGGGGCCCAGGTCCTTCACCGTGCCCAGCAGGCCACGATCGATCGACAGCGACTTGCCCAGCGACGTCGCCGCGGGGCTCGGCTGGGTGCGGACGATCTCCCCGGCCACCTTGTCCAGCTGCGCGTCGTACTTCTTGTAGTTGGAGGTGGGGGTGAGCTCGGCGGTGATCTCCACGTCGTCCGGCGTCACCTCCATGAGCTGGCCGTGCTGCCGGAAGCCGGGGCGGTCCAGCCGCAGCATGTGCTTGCCCACCTGCATGGGGCCCACCGTCATCGGCGTGTAGCCCTGGAACTCGCCGTCCACGTAGACGCGCGCACCCGCGGGCCGGGACTTCACCGTCGCGCTGCCGCGCATCACCGAGGAGCGGCCCGTGGCCACCTGGGCGCGCAGCGAGATGAAGTCCTTGTTGTAGCGCTTGGTGCTCAGCTCGAAGGTGGGGTTGAGCGCCATCAGATCGATGAGGTTGAGCTTGGCCTCCTCGATGTCTCCGCGCTGGTTCAGCACGGCGGCGTACAGGGCAGTGGCCTCGCACAGCTCGGTGCACGAGCGCATCGCCCCGACGGCCCCCTGCAGCTCCTTGAGGGTGGCGCGCAGCTTGCGCTCCGCGTCCTCGTACTCCTTGGCCTCGTAGGCCGCCAGGCTCTCCTCGAGCCCCTTGGTGCCGCGCTTGAGCGAGGCCTGCGCCTCCTCATCCGCCGGCATGCCGAACAGCTCCTCGGGCTTCTTCACCGTGAAGCCGGAGAACTGCTCGAGCGCCTCGTTCATGTACGTCTCGAGCTTGACCGTGCTGCTCTCAGCCCCCTGATCCATGGGGATGAGCAGGGCGCTGATGCGCCGGGCCGTCGGCGGCGGCGCGGCCAGGGCAACAGCGGGAAGGAGTGCGAGCACCAGGGCTTTCATGCGGAGACCTCGATACCTGCCGGACGCGAGCGCACGGGCAGCCATTCAATCCCGTCGCTAGAAGCCCAGCCCAGGCATGCCGGAGATGGGACCCAGCGGGCCACCATTGCCGCGGCGATCCTGAGTCGCGTAGAGGATACCACCCGTCACGACGGCCGCACCTCCCACGACGGCCGCCCAGAACCAGGGCTTCTTGACGAGGGGCGGCAACTTCGACGGAGACGAGGGCCCGGCCACCGGCCTGCCCGTCAGGAAGCCGTGCACCTGATCCGCCGCCGCCACGGTGCTCTCCTCCGGATCCTTGGAGTCCGGCTTGAGCTCCACCCCGCGCAGCCGGTTCTTCGTGCGCACATCCCACACCTGCAGCTCCGCCTGGGCGCTCTTCTTCTGCTGCACCGCGGCAAGGACCACGTAGCGCGCGCCCACCTTCTCCGCGAGGGTGGCGACGTCGGGGGGCATGGTGTCGGCGTCGAACGCCCGCTCGGAGGCGGCCCGGGCGGCGGCGGCGCGCACCTCGACCAGGGCCGGCAGCGGCTCGAGCTGGGGCTTCAGCTCGGACGTCTTGCCCGAGGCCACCTGGGGGTAGGAGGCGTAGGGCACGTGGCCGGGCAGGGAGATGACCACGGGCTGGCGGCCCGGGTGGACCTCCACGCTCTTGAGCGGGGTGACGCCCACGTCCTCGCCGCGCACCGTCACGCGGGCCCCCGAGGGCTTCGAGTCGATGGCGAGCATGCCCGGCTTCTGCGCGTTGAACTCCTTCTGCGCGTCGCGGAAGGCGGCCTGCACGTCCGAGCCGAAGAGGGTGGAGTCCGGCTGCGCGAGCGGATCGGCGGCCAGCGCGCGCAGGAAGGACGACTTCGCGCCCTGCTTGTCCCCGTTGAGCAGCTGGCAGGCGCCCAGGAAGACGAGCGTCTTGGAGAGCCGCTGCGGCTTGAAGGCTCCCGGATGCTTCTCATAGGCATCCGCCGCGGCGGTGAACTTCGCGGCGGCGGCCTCGGGATCCAGGTTGTCGTACTCCGTCTTCCCGGCCTCGTAGAGCGCGTCGGCCTCTTTCAGCGAGGCGGGCGGAGGAGGAGGGAAGGCCGAGGCCAGGTCCACGAGCTCTACGTCCGGCTTCGCGGCCAGCGCCCGGGTGAGCTCCTCCTGGATACGGGTGGCGGCCGGCTCGGCGTTGCTGGCGCGCGGGACGGCGAACACCACGAGCCCATTCTCGAGCACCTTCCGGGCGGGGGGCTCGGGGGGAGGCGGCGGCTCCGGCTGCGCCACGGGCTCGGGCGTCGGCTCGGGCGCGGGCTCCACCTTGGTGGGCGCCGGCTTCTTCTTGCCGCGGCGGGACGACTGGGCTTCAGCATTGACGCTCAGGGCGAGCGCCAGGAGGAGGAGGAGGCGAGCGGTGAACACGGCGGCGGATGCTACCCGAGCCTGCCCCCCAGACACCATTCCCCGGCGGGTGTCGGGCCATCCGCCCGATGACGGAGGGGGGAGCCATGACGGCCCGGCGCCCCTCCGGCACGGCTCAGCGGATCAGACGTCGAGCTCCTCGACGTCGCCGGCGCGCTCCATGATGAACTTGAAGCGCGCGCTCACGTCCTTGCCGAGCAGGTCATTGATGACCCGGTCGGTCTCCAGGGCGTTGTCGATGGTCACCTTGAGGCTCTTGCGGTTCTTGGGGTCGAGCGTGGTCATCTTCAGCTCGTCGGCGGTCATCTCGCCCAGACCCTTGAAGCGCATGATGTTGGGCTTGGCGTTGCCCTTGGCCTTCTCCTGGATGATGCGGTCGCGGTCTGCCTCGTCCAGCGCCCAGTACGTCTCCTTGCCGATGTCCACGCGGTAGAGCGGGGGCTGGGCGATGTGGACGGCGCCGCTCTCGATGAGCGGGCGCAGGTGCCGGTAGAAGAAGGTGAGCAGCAGCGTGGCGATGTGGTGGCCGTCGCTGTCGGCGTCCATCATCAGGAAGACGCGGCCGTAGCGCAGCTTGGAGATGTCGAAGTCCGAGCCGATGCCGCAGCCCAGGGCGCTGACGATGTCCTGGAGCTCCTTGTTGGTGGCCACCTTGTCGGTGGAGGCCTGCTCGGCGTTGAGCACCTTGCCGCGCAGCGGGAGGATGGCCTGGGTCTTCCGGTCTCGGCCCTGCTTGGCGCTGCCGCCTGCGGAGTCACCCTCGACGATGAACAGCTCGCTGGTGCCGGGATCCGTGGAGGAGCAGTCCGCCAGCTTGCCGGGCAGGTTGAGCCGGTGGCTGACGGCGGACTTGCGGCTGACGGCCTGGGAGGCGGCGCGGCTGGCCTCGCGCGCGCGGGCGGCGAGGATGATGCGGGCCACCACCGCCTCGGCGATGGACTTGTTGTCGTTGAGCCACTTCTCCAGCGCCGGGCGCAGCACGCCGTCCACCTGGGCGGTGACTTCCGGGTTGTTGAGGCGGCCCTTGGTCTGGCCCTGGAACTGCGGCTCCACCACGTAGACGGAGAGGATGGCCGTCATGCCCTCGCGGATGTCCTCCGCGGTGAGGGTGACGCCCTTGGGCGTCAGGTCATGCGTCTCGATGTAGTTGCGCACGGCCTTCACGACGGCGCCGCGCAGGCCCGCCTCGTGCGTGCCGCCCTGCGCGGTGGGGATGCCGTTGACGTAGGAGCGGATGGTCTCATCCGTGGCCTCCGTCCACACCAGGGCGGCCTCCAGGCGCACCCCGTTGTCGCGCGAGTGGTAGAAGCCGGTGCTCGCGGGCGGCACCACGGGCTTGGCGCGCTCGGCCACCCACCTGGTGAGGTACTCGGCGATGCCGCCGTCGTGCTTGTAGGTGACGTGCACGTGCGGGTGGGCCGTGTCGTCCTTCCAGACGACCGTCATGCCCTTGTGCAGGTAGCTCTTGGCCTCCAGCCGCTCGCGGATGAGCTCGGCGTCGAACTTCTGCTTCTCGCCGAAGATCTCCGGATCGGGCTCGAAGGTGATGGAGGTGCCGGTGCCGCGCACCGGGGCGCCGTCCGCCTTGAGCGGGCTGGTGGGCTTGCCGCGCGCGTACGTCTGGACGTGGCGCTTGTGGTCCTTCTTGATCTCCACCACCATCTTGCGCGACAGGGCGTTGACCACGGAGCTGCCCACGCCGTGCAGACCGCCCGAGTGGATGTAGTTGCCCTGCTCGAACTTGCCGCCCGAGTGAAGCGTGGTGAGGATGACCTCCACCGCCGGCTTCTTGTACTTGGGCATGATGTCCACGGGGATGCCGCGCCCGTTGTCCGTCACCGTGATGGTGCGCCCATCCTTGTGGAGCGTGACTTCCACGGTGGAGGCGTAGCCGTTGATGACCTCGTCCACCGAGTTGTCGAGGATCTCCCACAGCAGGTGGTGATAGCCCGCGCTGTCGGTGCCTCCGATGTACATGGCCGGGCGCTTGCGCACCGGCTCCAGGCCCTCGAGGACCTGGATGTCCGCACCTGTGTACGTGTCCTTCTTCGTCGCCATGGCGTCCCTCGACTACTCTTTCTTCTGCTCGGGCAGCGGGATGAAGGTGACGGGCCGCGTCACTTCCTTCACCGCGTCCTTGCGCGACATCTCGTGACCCTTGCCGCCGCGGCCCGTCACCTCGTACTTCGCCGGGTGCAGGCTCAGCTTGCGGCCCTTCTGCGTCTCGAACTCGATGGCCCTGTCCTTCTGGCCCGGTGGCACCGCGAGGAACTCCACCACGCGGTCCTGCTCCTCCACCTTGATGACCATCACGCCCTTGCCAGGGCCCTGCAGCTCGTTCACCTCGTTTGCCTTGCAGACCAGGGCGCTCGTCTTCTCGGTGAGCACCGCGAGCAGATCCTTCTCGCCCACCGGCTGCACGCCGATGATCTCGTCGCCCTCGCCCGTCTTGGCGTAGCGGCGGCCGGAGCGGGTGGACACCTCCGTGTGGCCCTCCAGCGCGAAGCGCAGGCCCAGGCCATCCTTGGTGACGGCGATGAGCTTCTCGGGCCTGGCCAGCCGCGTGTCCAGCGACAGCGCGCCGACGATGCGCTCGTTGTCGTCGAACTTGAACAGCTTCTGCACCGGATCGCCGTAGCCGGTGGAGGCCGGCACGTCGTTGAAGCGGGTGACGTAGGCGGCGCCCAGGTTGCTGAAGAGCACCAGGTTGGCCTTGAGGCTGCCGGCCAGCACCGTCATCACCGCGTCGCCCTCGCGCAGACGCGTGGTGGACGGATCCTTGATCTCCTTCACGCGCTTGATCCAGCCGTCGCGGGTGAGGACCACGTGGGCGTCCTCGTCGGCGATGAAGGCCTCCTCGCTGAACTCCACCTCCTCGGAGCCGGCGCCGCCGATGCGCGTGCGCCGCTTGTCGGCGTAGGCGGCCTTGATCTCGTCCAGCTCCGTCTTGACGGTGCCCCAGATCTTCTTCTTGTCCTTGAGGATGCCCTCGATGCGCTTGATCTCCGCGCGCTTCTCCCCGAGCTCCTTCTGGACGACGAGGATCTCCAGCCGCGCCAGCTTGTAGAGCTTCATCTCCAGGATGGCGTCCACCTGGAGCTCGTCCAGGTCGAAGCGCTTCATCAGCTTCTTCGCCGCGTCCTGCTTGCCCTCGGAGGCGCGGATGATCTTCAGCATCTCGTCGAGCGCGTCGTAGACCTTCTCGAAGCCCTCGAGGATGTGGACGCGCTTCTGCAGCTCGCCCAGCTCGTGCTGGAAGCGCTTGGTGACGACCTCGAAGCGGAAGTCGAGGAAGTACTGGAGGATGCTCTTGAGATCCAGGCGGCGGGGCGCGCCCACCTCCGGGTTGTCCGTGGGCACCAGGCAGGTGAGGTTCACGCCGAAGTTGGTCTGCAGCGGCGTGTGCTTGAAGAGGTAGGCCATCACCAGCTCGGCGCTGGCGTCCTTCTTGATCTCCAGGACGATGCGCACCTCCTTGGTGGACTCGTCGCGCACGTCCAGCAGCAGCGGCAGCTTCCGCTCGCGCACCAGGTCGCCAATCTTGGCCACCAGGTTGCTCTTGTTCACCGTGTAGGGGATGGAGGTGATGATGATCTGCTGGCCGCCGCGCTTGAGGTCCTCCACCTCGTACTCGCCGCGGATGCGGATGCTGCCCTGGCCCGACTCGTAGATCTCCCGCAGCTCCTGCTTGGAGTTGAGGATCTGCCCGCCGGTGGGGAAGTCCGGGCCCTTGATGAACTTCATCAAGTCACGGACGGAGGCCTCCTTGTCCTGGATGAGCATCACCAGGGCGTCACACAGCTCGCCCAGGTGGTGGGGCGGGATGTTGGTGGCCATGCCCACCGCGATGCCGGTGGTGCCGTTCATCAGCAGCTGCGGCACGCGGGCGGGGATGACGATGGGCTCGAAGAGGGTCCCGTCGTAGTTGGGGCGGAAGCCGACCGTCTTCTTGCCCAGCTCGCCGAGCAGCTCGCTGGCGATGCCCGCCATGCGGCACTCGGTGTAGCGCATGGCCGCCGCGGCATCTCCGTCCAGCGAGCCGAAGTTGCCGTGGCCGTCCACCAGCGGGTAGCGCAGGGAGAAGTCCTGCGCCATGCGCACCAGCGCGTCGTAGATCGCGGTGTCGCCGTGCGGGTGGTACTGGCCCATGATGGTACCGACCACCTTGGCCGACTTCTGGTACTTGGCGTCCTGGGTGAGCCGGTGGTCGTGGTACATGCCGTAGAGGATGCGGCGCTGCACCGGCTTGAGGCCGTCGCGCACGTCGGGCAGGGCACGCGAGGTGATGACCGACAGGGCGTAGTTGAGGTAGCGCCGGCGGGCCTCCTCGGCGAGCGGGGCCGAGACGGACTCTCCACCGCCACCGCCAGCACCCCCGGCCTTGCCGCCTCCCGAGCCTCCGTTGCCCGAGGCGTCCTGCTTCTTGCGTGTCTTGGTATCGGCTTGTGCGAGCATGCTCATGTGTTCAGGCAAAGGAACATCCGTTCCCCGAACGCGGCGCGCGCCTCGCGCACTCCACGCTCCCGGACGCGGTGTGTGTCTGTCGGCCCGCCTACCATGGCCCACTGACAAAGGGAACGAAATCGAGGGGTTGCGACCGCTCGTGATCGCAATATCTATACAGGCGTTCAGTGAAACGCGCCATGGGAACCTGCTCCCAAGGCGTGGAAATCACGAACCCCGAGCCTGGCTGGCCGGTGGGTGATCGGGACGGCGCGTGTGGGTGGAAGCGCGCTCAGCCGTTGTCGTCGGACGGGGGAGGGATGTTCCCGGGGCGCTGGGTGGGGGCGTTCCACTTGTCCGAGGAGGAGGAGGACGAGGAGGAACCGGACGACGAGCCGGACGAGGAGCCGGAGCCGTAGCGAGCGCCCGAGCCCCCGCTCTTGCTGGAGCCCCTGCCGCCGCTGTTGCCGCGGAAGATCTTCACGTTGGCGCTCGAGCCGCCGCCGCCGGCGAGCATGCCAGCGATCGTCGCCTGGATCGCCTTGGCGGCGGGCGGGTGGTAGACGACGCGCACCTTGCGGCCGGAGGGCAGGGTGGCGCTGGTGGCGTCGATGAGCAGGTAGACGGTGTTCTCGTCGAGCTGGACGCGCTCCGGATCCTGCCGGTTGTCGAGGTCCGCGAGGGCCTCGCCCTGATCGACGGACTTGATGTCATTGGTGAGCTGGCGCACCTTCACGCGCAGCTGGGCGCTGGAGCTGTCGCCCCGGTACTCGCGGGTGCCCAGGACGACGACGGCCAGGTCCGCGCCAGTCTCCGGCGTCTTGCCGAGCTGGATGCCGGTGGTGTTGTTGGCGTCGGTGTCGAGGAAGATGGTGGCGTTGGCGCAGCGGCTCTTGCAGGCCTCGCCCCAGGGCTCCTTGTCGAAGCGCAGGCGCATGGCGAAGTCGCTGCCCTGGGGGGCGACGAGGGCCTCGACGATGAGGGGGCGCTCCTCGTCCTCGGGCGGGGTGTAGCGGAAAGTCGCCTTGGGGGGCGCGGCGACGCTCAGGCTGGCGGTCAGGGTGCAGGCGAGCGTCAGCAGCGGTCTCTTCACGAGGGGCCTCCAGGGCAGGGCTGGACAACGGTTCACGAGTGGAGCGAGTCGTAGCTGGAGCCGAGCTTACCCGCATTCATTAGAGTCTCGCAGCGCCCCGTGGAGGTACGGGGGAGGAGGCATGCCCATGGAGAAGCCGTACGTCCGCCAGCTGAAGCTCGGACCGATGGACAACTTCGTGTACCTGGTGGGGGCCGAGGGCTCGCCCGAGGTGCTGGTGGTGGACCCTGCGTGGGACGTGGCGGCCATCGAGCGGGCGGTGGTGGAGGAGGGCAAGCAACTGGTGGGGGCGTTCGTCTCGCACTGCCACAAGGACCACACCAACGGGCTGCCGGAGCTGCTGGCGCGGCACGATGTGCCCGTCTACGCCCAGCGCGAGGAGGTGGCCTTCTCGGAGGACCTGCGCGCGCTGGCCGGGGATGCCCTGCGGCCGGTGGGGGCTGGGGACGCCATCCAGGTCGGAGGCCGGAGCTTCCAGGCGCTCCACACGCCGGGGCACACGCCGGGCTCGCACTGCCTGCTGGCGGGGGACTCGCTGGTGTCCGGGGACACGCTCTTCATCAATGGATGCGGGCGGTGTGACTTGCGAGGGGGCAACCCGGAGGACATGTACCGCTCGCTGAGCCAGGTGCTGCTGAAGGTGCCGGACCAGACGCGGCTGTGGCCGGGGCACGACTACGGCCAGGTGCCGGTGGCGGAGCTGGGCGAGGTGCGGCGCACCAACCCGTACTTCGCCTTCCCGGACGTGGCCTCCTTCGTGCAGTTCCGGATGCGCCCGCGCCGCTAGAAGCGCCGCGCGGAGGACAGCGGCGGCATGCGCATGTTCGAGGACTTGTGGTCCACGTGCATCGACTTGTACGCGGCCCAGCCCAGCAGCGAGATGCCCAGCAGCGTCCAGATGGCCGCCCAGACGATGGCGGGCACCCACGTGTGCTGCGCCAGCAGCGCCGCGTCACTACCCGCGCGCACCTGGCTGTCCCACAAGTCACTGCGGAAGTCGAACAGCGCGTAGAGCGCGGTGAACGCCGCCAGGAACAGGTTGACCACCTCCACCGCGCCCTCCGGCAGGAACTTCGCCGCCACCCCCAGCACCGCCGAGGTGCCCAGGCAGAAGGCCAGCGTGAAGGCATCCCGCGCGTACAGCACCCCCATCACCGCCAGCCACAAGCACGCGGCGCCCAGCACCAGCCGCCGCAGCCGGAAGCGGAAGGTGGCCAGCATCAGCACCGCCCCCATCACCGCGCTGCCCAGGTAGCCCGCCGAGAAGACGATGATCTGCCGCAGCACCCCCGGCGGCAGCGCCGAGAAGCACGCGCCGGACTCGTCCGCGCGCAGGGTGATGCTCTGCACCGAGCCGCCGACGATCAGCGAGGCGATCGCATGCCCGCTCTCGTGCATCATCACCACCAGCAGCTTGACTGGCCGCAGCACGGGCGAGTCCCAGAAGAACCAGCCCACGGCCAGAAAGGCCAGCAGGAGGGCCACTCGCCCCATGTCCAGCCTGGCTCCACTCGCGGTCTGCATCGTGCCTTCCTCCGGCCTTCGCAACACCCCTGCCCGCATCATCTTCCGCTGAAAACGACCTGTCCGCACACATGGGGTCGCCTGCGGGCCCCAGACGGGATAGGGAAAGGCCCATGAAGAAGACGCTCCTGCTCCTCTCTCTGGTTGCACTCCCTGCCCTGGCGGGTGAGGGAAAGTGGACACCCCAGCAGGTCCTCGAGCTCGATCCCGCCGCCCTCCGGGCCCAGGGCCTCAAGCTGCCGCCCCAGCGGCTGTGGGACCCGAAGCGGGGAACGGGGCTCCTGGCGGGCACTGTGAACGTGGGTGGGTGCTCGGGGGCCTTCATCTCCTCCACCGGCCTCGTCATCACCAACCACCACTGCGCCTTCTCCATCATTCAGGAGCACAGCTCTCCGCAGCGCGATCTGATCACCCAGGGCTTCCTGGCCACCCACCGCGAGG
Organism: Hyalangium gracile; assembly: GCF_020103725.1. Classification (NCBI taxonomy): domain Bacteria; kingdom Pseudomonadati; phylum Myxococcota; class Myxococcia; order Myxococcales; family Archangiaceae; genus Hyalangium; species Hyalangium gracile. The sequence goes on from NZ_JAHXBG010000035.1 coordinate 48,431, forward strand.
CGGAGCTGCCCGGGAAGGGCTCGCGCGTCCAGGTGCCTCGCAGCTTCACGGACGTGACCAAGGACATGCTCGCCGCGGTGCCCGCCGGCGCGGATGACCTGACGCGCGCCAAGGCCATCGAGCGCAGGCAGAAGGAGCTGGTCGCCGAGTGCGAGAAGCGCCCGGCCACCCGCTGCCAGGTGGCCACCTTCGACGGCGGCGTCCAGTACATGCTGGTGGACGCGGTGGAGCTGAAGGACGTGCGGCTCGTCTACGCCCCGCCGCGCGGGGTGGGCGAGTTCGGCGGAGACGTGGACAACTGGACGTGGCCGCGCCACACCGGAGACTTCGCCATCGTGCGCGCGTACACCGCGCCGGATGGCTCGTCGGCGCCGTACAGCGAGCAGAACGTGCCCTACAAGGCGGAGTTCTTCTTCCCGCTCTCTCCCCAGGGCGTGAAGCCCGGGGACTTCGTGATGGTGCTCGGCTACCCGGGCGTCACCTTCCGCGCCATGCTGGCCGACGAGATGGCCGAGCGGCAGTCGCGCCACTACCCGCGCATCATCGACTTCTACGGCGAGTCCATCCGCATCCTCGAGCAGGAGGGGGAGAAGGACCCGGCCGGGAAGATCGCCGTCGCCTCGACCCTCAAGAGCCTGCGCAACGTGTACAAGAACGCCGGCGGCCAGCTCGAGGGGCTCAAGCGCGGGCGCATCATCGAGAAGCACCGCGAGGCCGAGGAGTCCGTGGTGCGCTGGGCCGAGAAGAAGCCCCAGCACGCCGAGGCGCTGCGCGCACGCTCCGAGCTGCTCTCCCGGCAGAAGGAGATGGGCAAGACGTGGGAGCGCGAGTTCCTGCTGAACAACCTCAAGGCCACCGCCCGCGGCATCGCCATGTCGGTGACCGTGTCGCGCCTGTCCCGCGAGCGCGCCAGGCCGGACCTGGAGCGCGAGCCCGCCTTCATGGAGCGCGAGCACCCGCGCATCAAGGATCAGCTGGAGCGCGAGCAGAAGAACCTCTTCCTGCCCGCGGAGAAGCGCCTGTTCCAGGCCTTCGTGCGGCGCGCCCTGGCGTTCGGGCCGGAGGAGCGCATCGCCGCCGTGGACAAGCACTTCGGCGCCAAGGCCACGGAGAAGGACGTGGCGGCGAAGATCGACGCGATGTACGCCGGCACGAAGCTGCTCTCGCTCACCGACCGGCTGGCCATGTTCGGGGAGACCGAGGCGCAGCTCCAGGCGCGCAAGGATCCGCTGCTGGCCTTTGGGCTCGACCTGGCCACCGAGGTGGCCGCGCTGGACGAGGTGAAGGACAGCCGGGACGGCGCCTCGCAGCGGCTGCGCCCCGAGTGGCGCCGGGCGGTGATGGCCCACGCGGGCAAGCCCGTGGCTCCGGACGCCAACGGCACCCTGCGCGTCTCCTTCGCCAAGGTGCAGGGCTACTCGCCGCGCGACGGCGTCCTCTATACGCCGCAGACCACGCTCTCGGGCCTGCTGGCCAAGCACACGGACGCCGAGCCCTTCGACGCGCCGGACAAGCTGCTCGCCACCGCGCAGGCCAGGCGCCTGGGGGCGTGGGTGGATCCGGGGCTGAAGGACGTGCCGGTGGCCTTCCTGTCGGACGCGGACACCACGGGCGGCAACTCGGGCAGCCCCACGGTGAATGGCAAGGGCGAGCTGGTGGGCGTGAACTTCGACCGCGTCTGGGAGAACGTGGCCAACGACTTCGGCTACAACCCGGACATCGCCCGCAACGTCAACGTGGACGTGCGGTACGTGCTGTGGATGTTGGATCAGGTGGAGAACGCGGACGCGCTGCTGCGTGAGCTGGGCGTCCGCAAGGGCCCGCCGGTGGCCCAGGAGAAGCGCTGATGTCGGATGCCTCGACGCCCCAGCTGCCCGTCTTCAAGCCCGAGGAGCGGGTGTGCGGCAACTGCAAGCTGTGGAGCCCGCACTCGGTGGACCACCGCGGGTGGGTGGGGCCGTGCCGCATCTACCCCGGGCGAGGGCTGTTTCCGCCCTCGGCGCCCCTGTGTGACAAGTTCGCGCCCCGGGGCGGAGTGACTGTCCCCGAGGCCGCGCCCGCCGCCCGCGCGAGGGCCGCGCGCAGCGTGGCGCCGGTGGTGCGGCGCAAGAGTGACCCGAACGAGATCGTCGAGCTGGGAGACCTGAACATGACGCGCGAAGAGCTGATGGAGATCTTCCGGGAGGCCGCCGGAGAGACGGAGGCGCCGCCGCTGGCGGGCAAGTGGGAGGGCGGCACGCTGCGGCTCATCCCGGGCAAGACGGACCTGCAGGCCAAGGACCTGCCCATCGACAGCCTGTTCCACAAGGTGGTGATGGTGCGCGACCGCCTGCGCACGCTGGAGCAGAAGATCAACGGGCACGCGAAGCTGACGGACGCCGAGAAGGTGGAGATGCAGAGCTACATCACGCGCGTCTACGGCTCGCTGACGAGCTTCAACATCCTGTTCCGCGAGAAGGGTGACCAGTTCGTGGGCCAGAAGGGCGAGGAGTGAGCCGTCGGCGGTAAATCGTGAACGAGGGCGGGGTGCGTTGGGTAGCATGGCCGCATGAACCTCGCGGCCCTCTCATTGGTGCTCGTCCTCGGTGCGGCACCGGACACCGGCTCTTCCAGTGGCACGCTCGCGCCCCTGCTGGCGAAGCACCTCGCGGCCATGGGCGGCGAGCGCGCCCTGACCCAGCGCTCGCGGATGAAGGTGACGCAGCGCACCACGCGCTTCGGGCTGGCGGGGACCGCGGTCTCCTACTCCGACGGCGTGCTGCGCCGCTACGAGCTGCGCTTCCCGGAGGTGCCGCTGGAGTTCATCACCATCTGGGACGGCCAGAAGCAGTTCCGCCAGGGCACCAACGGTGATGTCACCGAGACGGGGGCGGCGGCCATCGAGGATCAGCGGACCGAGCTGGCCCTGGACTCGCTCGAGTACGCGAAGCCCGGCTCCGCCGTGAAGGTGACGCTGCTGCCGCCCGTCGAGGAGGAGAAGCAGCACTTCGAGCGGATCTCCATCGACGTCCCGCGGGGACACCCGGTCGAGCTCTGGCTGGATGCGCAGGGCCTGCCTCGGCGCCAGATCAGCCAGTCGGAGGGCGTGACGACGACGACCTTCTTCGACGAGTACGCGCAGTACTCCGGCATCGCCTGGCCGAAGCGGGTGAGGAGCCGGTCGAGCGCGGAGCTCAAGGAGAGCGTGAGCGAGACGGTCCAGGTGGAGTTCCCCGCCTCGCATCCGAAGCACCTCTTCGAGCGGCCAACGCCGCGCGAGGACGCGACCTTCCCGCCGGGGGAGGACTCCATCATGCTGCCCCTGTCGCTGTGGCAGGGCCGGTACGTCGTGGTCCAGGCGAAGCTCGCGGGGAAGCCGGGGAACTTCCTGCTCGACACGGGCGCGGACTCGAGCGCCTATGACATGACCTTCGTGAAGTCGACGGGCGCCGAGCCGAAGGGAGAGGTCGCGCCCGCGGCCGGGCTGTTCAAGGGCATCTTCTTCGTGCGGACGGGCGAGTTGGAGCTCGCGGGGATGCGGCTGAAGCCTCAGACGGCCCTGGCCATCGACCTGCACTCGAGCGTGGGGCTCACCTTCCCGAAGCAGATCCACGGCATCCTCGGGTACGACTTCCTCTCGCGCTTCCCGTTCACCATCGACTACGTCGGCGGCTGGCTGACCTTCTGGAAGCCGGGCAGCTACAAGCCGGCGGCTGGCGAGCTCACGATGCCCGCGGAGTTCGCGGGGCCGAGGATCCGGCTGCCCGTGCAGGTGAACGGCAAGGACGCGGGGCTGTTCCAGCTCGACACCGGGAACGGGGGGACCATGAACATCCATCACGGCCCTGGCGCGCTGGCGGCGCTGCCGAGCGGCGGGCGCACGCTGCTCTACCCGAAAGGCATCGAGTACGGGACGGGGGCCGCGGCCGCCTACTTCACGCGCTGCGATCTGACCGTGGGCACGCCTCCCAACGCGGTGGTGGCGCGGCAGACGCCCGTGGCCGTGGTCAAGCAGGAGGATCCGGGCGCGGCCAGCATCGAAGGCAATGGCAACCTGGGCTACCAGTTCCTGCGGCAGTTCCGGCTCACGATCGACTACGCGAGGAACAAGCTCTATCTCCAGCAGAAGAAGCCGTTCCGTCCGGCCTCGACCGTTGGAGACTTCGGCCTCAGGGTGCGGCAAGAGAAGGGGAAGCTCCGGGTGAGCCAGCTCGCTCCGGGCTTCCCGGCGGAGCGGGCAGGGCTGAAGGTTGGTGACGAGCTCGTCGAGGTGGAGGGCGTCACCCCCGAGCAGGCGGAGTCGGAGGCCATCCGGCTCTTCTCCGACGCCGCGCCGGGCGAGGTGCGCACCGTGCGCCTGCTGCGCGAGGGGAAGAGCGTGGAGGTGAAGCTGACCGCGGAGGCGCTTCCGTAGCGGGTGCGGCGGGCTACGGAGTCGGTGCGGCCTGGAGCGAGTCGGTGGGCGGGGGAGGCAGCTCACCGAGCTCCCTCACCCGCTCCAGCGCGGCTTCGGCCGCCGCCGTGTTGCCCACCTCCTGCTCGCGGGCCGCCAGCGCCCTCCACAGGGCCGGCGCGCCAGGGTGCAGCTTCACGGCGATCTGCAGCAGCCCGAGCCCCAGCTGCGGCTGCTTCGCCCGCGCCAGGAGCTTCTCGGGAGCCATGGCCTCGGGCCCGGAGGGCCGCTCGAAGGCGCGCCGGTAGAGCAGCTCCGCGGCCTCGGTGTCGCCCGCCAGGATGAACGCATCCCCCCGGGCGAGCAGCGTCGGGATGGAGCCCGGGTGGTTCTTCAGCGCCCAGTCCAGCAGCCGCATCGCGCGCTCGGGAGGCGTCCTGGGCGCCTTGGCCAGGGCGAGCACCTCCTCGGAGTAGTCCGGGTGCACCGGCGCCGCCTGGAAGACGCGCTCGAGCGTCTCCAGCGCCAGGGGCAGCTCCGGCACCTTGCGCAGCGACACCGTGCGCAGCTCCGGCGCGTTCGCCTTCCGCCACGGCCCCACGAGCCTGGCGATGTCCGCGCGCACGGCCGGCGAGAAGCGGAGCTCTGCGGGGCACTTCTCCTTCTCGCAGGCGCGCAGGTAGTCCTCGAAGAAGGGCAGGGCCCCCTCGGCCGGATACGCCGCCAGGGCCTCGGGTCCGAACGCCGAGGCGATCCGCTCCGCCATCTGGACACCCACCCGGATGAACAGGCGTCCGGCGTGTGGATGGTGGGCCTGCCGCACCAGCTTCTGCGCGGCGCGCGGATCCGCCGCGATGGACTCGCGGGACAGCAGCCTGGAGGCCTCGGCGAAGGCGCCCGGGAGGTCGCCGGGCTCGGGGAGAGCGCCCAGGCCGGCGCGGTGGTTCGTGTAGAAGGCGCGACCGTACGAGAAGATCCGGAACAGGCCCTCGTGGAGCACCTCGTCCGCCGGCTCCGTCGCGTGGGCGGGCCGCCGACGCGAGCCTCCCTCCAGGAGCACCTCCAGCAGCGAGCCGTAGAGATCCTTCAGCAGGTCCGCCTGGTCCTCGACGTTGGTCTCCAGCGCGATCACCACGCGCTCCGCGGGGAGCAGCAGCAGGAAGGTGCTCGTCTCGGGCTGGCCGCCGGCATGCGCGACGACGTAGTGGCCGCGCAGCGGATAGGTGGCGAACCCCATCCCGTAGTCGGTCAGCCGGCCATCCCGCGTCTCCATGGAGACGTGCATCATCCGGGTCGTCTCCGGCTTCACGAGCGTGTGGGCCATCACCGCTCGGCCGAACGCGAGCAGATCGACGACCGAGGCGCGGCCCCCTCCGCCGCCGAAGCGCGACGAGACATCCAGCAGGTGGGAGCGGGCGAGGCCTCCGGACGTGAGCCGGTAGCCCGCCGCGTGCCAGGCATCCCGCGTCCGGAAGTCATCCAGCGCCGCGTGCGTCATGCCGGCGGGGGCGAACACGTTCTGCTGCAGGTACTTCCCGAAGGGCATCCCCGAGGCCCGCTCCACGAGCGCCCAGAGCAGGTTGTAGCCATACGAGGTGTAGGTGAACTCGGTGCCGGGCTCGACCACCAGCGGCCAGTCCTTGAAGAGTCCGAGCGCCTCGGCGGTGTTCATCCGCTTCGTCACCCGGTTCTCCTTGGAGGGTTCCTTGTAGTGGCTCACACCGCCCAGGTGGCCCAGGAGCTGCCGCACCGTGACGGGCCACGGCTTCTCGGGGAACTCCGGCACCCACTTGCGGATGTCGTCGTCCAGCGACACCGTGCCCGCCTCCACGAGCTGCAGCACGCAGATGGCGGTGAAGCTCTTGGTGATGGACGCCAGGCGGTAGGTCGTCCTCGGTGTCGCCCGGAGCCGCTTCTCGAGGTCTCGGAAGCCGAAGCCCCCGGTCCACGCCAGGTCTCCCTTGACGATGCCGACCGACAAGCCTCCGAGCAGCCGGCCTTCGAGCTCCTCACGGAGGCGTGCCTCCAGGGCTCGGGCCACCTCGGGCGGGAACGCCTGGGTGCCGGGCGGGAGCTGCGCGGGGGCGACCTTGGCGGCTCGGGGCTGAGCGGCGACCGCCGTGGACAGCAATACCCCGAGCGCGACCCACAGCCCGGGGGAGAACCACGTCCTGGACTGCCGCATCAGGGATTTCTCCGGGGCACTACGCGCGAGTCATGCCGGACGAGTTCCGCCAGGATCCACGCGCCCACCGTGACACCCCGGTCGTGTGGATCCTGGAGATCCGGAGGCAGGGGCGGCAGCGTGACGGGCACGCAGGGCTCGCCGCTGCGCGCCGGCTCTCGCGTGGCGACGAGCGACGCGCAGCGCAGGCTCACGGGGCCAGCGGTGGCGATGGAGTGGGGCACGGCCTGTGCGGCGGCCGGATCGAGCACCAACCACCGCGCCTCCTCGGAGCGAGGCGTCCACGCCCGGGCCGCCGAGAGCACGCGCTGGATGCCTCCGGTCAGCGGATCCTTGGGATCGCCGGGGAGCAGCGCCACGGGAGGAGCGTGTCGCCAGGGTTGGACCTCGTGAGGGAGCAGATCGTCTCCCACCAGGGTGGCCCAGGCCTCCGCCAGCGCGTAGGGCTGCTCGGCGCGCGGAGTCTCGGACCAGGCCTTCAGCAGGGCGCTGCCCAGCAACTGGCCGATCAGATCGAGTCCGTGTCCGCGCGGGTGCACCAGATCGTCATGCACCAGGCCTCGGGCGTGGAAGCGCTGCAGGGAGCCCGCGCCGCCCATGGCCGCGAACATGTCGAAGAAGGCGCACCCTTCCTCCAGGGCGATCTTCCGCTCGAGCTCGATCACCTCCAGCAGCTCGGCCCGCTGCTGGAAGGGCCTCGCGGCATCGCGGCCCAGCACGGCATCGAGCGGCCCCACCATCAGACACGCGGAGGCGGGCGCGGCCTGCTTGATGCGCTGGATGAAGCGGTGCAGATCCCGCTCGACCTTCTCGAAGGTGGAGCGCCCCCACTGCAGTCGCTTCACCTCGTTGCCCCCCAGCATGATGATCACCAGGTTGGGGGAGCGGGAGCGCAGCTGATCGGTGACCATCTCTTCTTCCGCGCGGAGGAAGAGGCTGGCGTCCGCCGCGGCCACGCCCAGCGTGTCGAGGACGACGCCGGGGTTGGGCCCATCGAGCACGAGGCCCTGGATGGGAGTGCCGCGCTTGTGGGCGATGAGCTCCAGCGACGTGGCCTCCGGTGGGAGCGTGAACTCCGTGCGCTGCGAGGAGGCCTCATTCCTGGGAGTCGTCTGGACCAGGAGCTTGCCGTCGACGCGGAGCTCGATGGGGCCCGCGCTCTTGTCCACCCAGAACAAGGTGCCCTGCCGCTCGCCCGCGAGCGAGAAGCGCGCCCGGGCCCGGGCCTTATCGGAGACGTGGACGACGCCCGCCAGGCCGAAGGGCCAGGACGAGGGCTGGACGTCGCCCACGGTCCGGACGATCCAGCCATCCGCCGCGCTGCTGGTGCGGACTCGAGGGCCGTAGTCCGCCATGCGATCGACCAGGAGCAGGCCTCGGCCGCCATCCCCGAACATGCGGGTCAGGTCGTCCCGGACGACGTCGACGATGCGGTCCGCCGCGATGAGGGAGTTGCCGAACGCCTCGATGGTGACTCGGGAGGTGGAGCCGCCCGAGCGCAGACCGTCGAGCGCGGAGAAGAACGGGTCCAGCGTCGTGCGCGCGCAGAAGGGGCCAGCCCACTCGGTGCACGGGTTCTCCACGGCGCCACCTGGAGCCTTGAGCGCGGCGGCCAGCTGGGCGAGCTCCTGGTGCCGGGGTGTGGGCTCGGGGAGGCGGCGCGACGGGAGCGGGGCCAGCGTCCGGGCGATGGCACGGGCCGCCGCGACTCGCACCGTCTCCCGATCCGGAGGCTGCCCCGAGGGCTTCACCGGTGGGGTGGGGTGGGCCGAGGGTGCCGGAGCACTGGAAGAGCGAATCGAGACCAGCGCGATGGAGGCCACGAACGATACGACCACGACGGCGGCGATGCGTCTCGCGGTCCTGCTTCGCTGCGGGACCCCTTGTGGGGGCTGAACGTCCATTCCCGCCAGTCTATCCGCATGGTGTCGGCACGCGAGAGAGCAGCCGAGGAAGCTCGGGGGGTGGGGCTCCGTCCAAGTCCCTGAAGCTCTTGGGAAAAGTTTTGAGCGGGGGTGGGCAGCCAGAAAGCAGGGAAGTCCGATAAGTCAGGCAGGCCAGCCGGCAGGCTCGAAGAAACTCCTACACCCTGGGAGAGGCTCCTGTGCAGACGCGACTGCCTGCCCATGGGAGGCCCCCTGTGAGCGAACCGGTGCCGAACTGGTATGACAAGCAGACCAGTTCGCACAGAGTTCGCCCGACAGGGGGGCGGACCAGACGCGGGGGCGGACTCGGGCCCTCTGCCCGCTTCAGGGAGCGCAGCCTCTGACGGGAGTCGTGAAATGACTTTTTCGGGCCTGCCTGGCGTGCGCCTCGCGTGACAGAGTCCGGCGCATGAACATGCGCTCCGCGCTCGTCCTGCTGGGGTTGATCGCCTCGGCCTGCGCTACTTCGTCCCCAGCCCCCGCCGCCACGGCTGCCTCTACGGCCTCGTCCGAGGATGCGCGCTTCAGCACGCTCCTGGAGGAGGAGTGGCAGTGGGGCCTGAAGGAGTGGCCCCTCTTCGCCACCATCGTCGGCGACGAGCGCTACAACGACCGGCTGGAGGACCTGTCCGCCGAGGCCATCGAGCGCCGCAAGCAGCACGCCCGCGAGCTGCTCGAGCGGCTGAAGGGCATCGACCGTGCGAGGCTCTCGGAGGCGCGTCAGCTCGACTACGATCTCTTCCTCCGGGACACGCAGACCCAGGTCGAGGGCCAGCGCTTCCCCGACGAGTACGTGCAGCTCAGCCAGCTCGGGGGCGTGCACGACATGATGGCGCAGGCCGCGCAGACCGTGCCCAAGCGCACCGCGAAGGACTACGGAGACTTCGTAAAACGGCTGCGCGCGGTGCCCACGCTGGTGGACCAGTCCATCGCGCTGCTGCGCAAGGGCATGGCCGCGAAGGTGACGCCGCCCAAGGTGACGCTGCGGGACGTGGCGGGCCTCATCCAGAACCAGGTCGTCGACGCGCCCGAGCAGAGCCCCATCTACCGTGCCGTCTTCGAGGGCTTTCCGCCCTCCCTGAAGCCGGAGGAGGCCCGGCTGCGCGCGGAGGTGGCCGCAGCCATCCGCGAGGCGGTGGTGCCCGCGTACCGCAAGCTGCACTCCTTCTTCGTGACGGAGTACCTCCCGGCTGCCCGCGAGTCGATCGCCATGTCCACGCTGCCAGACGGCGAGGCCTGGTACGCCTTCCGCGTGAAGGACATGACGACCACGGACCTCACGCCGGACGCCATCCACCAGATGGGACTGGCGGAGGTGGCCCGTATCCGCGCGGAGATGGAGAAGGTGAGGGCGGAGGCGAAGTTCAAGGGCTCGCTGGCGGAGTTCACCCGGTTCCTGCTCGAGGACAAGCGCTTCACCTTCGCTTCGCGCCAGGCGCTGGTGACGGCCTATCGGGACGTGGCCAAGCGCGTGGATCCGGAGCTGCCCCGCCTCTTCCGAACCCTGCCGCGCCTGCCGTACGGCATCCGCCCGGTGCCGGAGTTCTCGGAGAAGACCGTGCCCGCCGGCTACTACACACCGGGCTCGCAGGAGGTGGGCCGGGCCGGCATCTTCTTCGTCAACACCTATGATCTGCCTTCGCGCCCGAGCTGGCAGGTGGACGCGCTGGTGCTCCACGAGGCCGTGCCGGGCCATCACTTCCAGATCGCGCTCGCGGAGGAGCAGGGGGATGTGCCCCAGTTCCGCCGCTACGCTGGCTACGGCGCCTTCGTCGAGGGCTGGGCCCTCTATGCCGAGTCGCTCGGGGAGGAGCTCGGCCTGTATCAGGATCCGTACTCGAGGTTTGGCGGGCTCGCCTCGGAGATGCTGCGGGCCGTCCGGCTCGTGGTGGACACGGGCCTCCACACGAAGGGCTGGACGCGCGATCAGGCCATCGCCTTCTTCCGGGAGAACTCGGGAGAGACGCCGAACGACATCATCGTCGAGGTGGACCGCTACATCGTCAACCCGGCGCAGGCGCTCTGCTACAAGGTGGGCTCGCTGAAGATCCAGGAGCTGCGCACCTACGCCGCCCGAGAGCTCGGCCCGCGCTTCGACGTGCGCCTCTTCCACGATCAGGTGCTGCGCTCGGGCGCGCTGCCCCTGTCCATCCTGGAGGCCCGGGTGAAGGCGTGGGTGGCTCGCGAGAAGGCGCGATGAAGCGCCTCAGGGCTCCTGCCGGAGGACTCGCTCGAGCTCGGTGGTGAGCGTCCCCAGCGTGGCCGGATCCACGGCCCCACCTCCATAGCGGGCCTGGCGGTAGCGGGTGAGGAACTCCTCGGCGACGGCTCCGGCGCGCGCTCCTCGCGAGGCGCGCAGGCGGTGGAGCAGCTCCTCATCCGTCTCCGTGGGGCCGGGGACGAGGTCCGCGCCTCGCTTCATCGCGCGGAGGTAGCGTGCGTAGGCCGCCGCCAGGCCCGGATCAGCCCCCCGCATGGCCTGGCGAACCTTGGGCGCCCGCCCGAACCGGTACCGCTTCAACAGGCGCCACACCACACCGACAGCCACGACGAGCCAGGTCAGCGGGTGGTTCGCCACGTCGGCCAGCACCTCCAGGGGAGACTCCAGCAGACGCGCCCATCCCCGGCGGAGCGCGGAGGAGAAGGCCTGCCATGCGGCGCCCAGGGTCCCCGTGGACTGCTGGGCCTCGAGCTCCTCCCGGCTCTGCCAGGGCGTGGGATCGAAGGCGACGAAGCGCCCTTCTTCCGGGAGATACACCTCCACCCAGGCGTGAGCGTCGCGCTCGCGGATCAGGAAGGCGTCGGAGAAGGGGTTCTTCTCCTGGGGCACGAAGCCTCCCACCATGCGCGCGGGGGTGCCCAGGGTGCGCAGGAGCGCCGCCATCGCGCTCGCGAAGTAGGTGCACCACGCGGGCCGGCGCTCGCGGATGAGCACGGCCAGGGGGCTGCCCTCTCCACTCAGGTCCACCGAGAGCGAGTACAGGTGCTTCTCACGGAACCACTGCTCCAGCGCCTCGGCGCGGGCCCGGGGCGTGGTGGCGCCGCGGGTGAGCTCCAGGGCCAGGGGGAGCAGCTCGGCCCGCAGCGGCTCGGGGAGCGCCGTGAGGGCCTCGCCCGGAGGCGGCTCCGCCGGGAGTTGCTCTCGCGGCTCGTGGCGCAGGGTGAGGGTGGTGCCTGTCCTTCCTTCCCCGCGCAGCACCCAGCCTCCAAGCACCTTGGGCGCAGCGCCCGCCACCGAGCGAATCCCGGCCGGAGCGGGGAGGTAGGGGCGCAGCGCCTGCAGCAGCGTGAGCTCGGTGGAGCGCAGCGGCTCGTCTGGCCTGGGAGGCACCAGGGGGAGCAAGGTCTGCTCGAGCGTGCGAGAGGTCGTCCACCGGGTACCATCGAAGGTGTCATACACGGTCGTCCGCAGCCGCTCCGGGCGGTCGCCCCTCAGCTCCATGAGGAGCCTGCCGGTGTCGGGCATCCGGCCCCTGCGCTCGAGGGAGATCTCCGACTGCATGGATGCGCCCGAGAACCGGGGCGCATTCTGCGCCAGCCGGAAGACCATGTCCGTCACCACGCCCTCGCTGGCTCGAACGAAGCGCAGCAGCCCGAAAGCGACGCCGAGCGTCACCAGCGCGAAGGCGCCGAACGCGAGCCCTCCCGCCAGTCCAGCCTGTCCGATGCGGCCTCGGATGAACGCGACCACCAGCAGGCTCGCGGCCATGATCCCCAGGCCCACGAACACCGTGCCGGAGCCGCGCACCGCCGCACTGAGCGCCGCCAGCAGCAGGGCATAGGTGGTGGCGTACGTCTGTCTTCCGCAGAGGCCGCAGATGGCGCTCAGGCCCACCAGGGCGCCGCACAGCGGCCCCATCACGATGGGGGGAATGGGACCGATGACGGGCCAGAACCCACTCATCGCCGCGCCCGCCGCGCCTCCCAGGATCGCCGAGATGAGCAGCAGCCGGGGCGAGTACTCCGGCTGCTTCCCCAGCATCACCAGGAGGAGCAGCAGGCCGGCCACGGGGCCGCACAGCAGCCACCGGTCGTGGGCCAGCGCGTTGAAGGCCAGCGCGGCGAGCACCGGCAGCAGCTCCGCTCCTCGCGCGAGGCGGGAGGTCCTGGCAGGCGTCTCGCTCATGGCAGCTCCACCACTTCCTCGGCAGAGAGCCCCTCGGGCCGGCGGTCGGGCCGGACGGAGAGCACCCTCACGGCGACGCCGTGCGCCTTCAGCTTGCGGATCAGCGCGGCCCGCGCCTCGTCCCAGTCCATCATCACCAGGACGACGGCGGAGAGCTTCCCGGCCTCGGGCAGCAGCGCGGCCTCCAGGGCCGTCATGTCCAGCCGATCCTCCGCCTCGAGGCACGCGAGGATCTCCAGGATGTGCTCGAAGTGCGCCAGGGCCCGGCCCGCCTGGAAGTGGAACACCTGGGAGCCGGCCGCGAAGATGTCGATGATGTACTCCTGGCGGGCGAGCACGTCCGCGATGCCCGCGGCCAGCGAGAGGCTGCGCTCGAACAGCGCGTCATCCCGAGCGGTGCGCGTCTCCACGTCCAGCACCATGGCCAGACGGACGAAGTACTCCTCCTGGTACTCCTTCACGACGAGCCGCCCCGTCCTCGCCAGCGAGGGCCAGTGGATGTCCCGGGTGCGGTCCCCCTCGCGCCACTCGCGGGTGCCGGCCAGCTCGGTGGACTCGCCGACGCTGGAGGCGATGGGGATGCCGCCGGGCTGGTAGTTGCGCCCGTGGGGCACATCGAAGCGCGCCAGCGGGGTGAAGCGCGGGTAGACGAGGAGCCGCTCCTTGCCCGGCGCCCGGCGCGGCCACTTCACCAGCGCGGAGGGAAAGAAGCTGGAGGCCTGGAGCCAGGGCAGCTCGTAGGCCCCGCGCGTGGTGCACTCCAGCGACAGCGTCACTTCCGCCTTCTCGCCGGGAGCCAGCACCTCCAGCACGGGAGGATCGCCCGCCAGCTTCAGCTCCGGAGGCAGCATGCGCTCCTCCACCACCACCTTGCGCGCGGGCCTGCTGCCTCGGTTCTCGACCACCACGCGGTAGAGCAGGGTGTCGCCCGCGGACACGGGAGGCGGCATGCGTCGCGAGAGCGTGAGCCGGGGCCGGAAGGGCAGCCCGGCCGAGATGCCCGCCACCAGCATGCCGGCGCAGAAGGAGAAGAAGGCGATCGCCGGAGGCAGGCCCCAGAGCATCATCAGCGCCGCGGCGCCCGTGGCCCACAGCATCGCCTGTCCGAGCGGCGTGAGCCACGCCCGGTAGCGGTCGCTCAGGTACCGGAGGAAGCGGTGCTCCTCCGGAGGCATGAAGAAGGACCAGCGGCGGCGGCGAGCCATGGCGAGCGGCCTAGCGGGGCAGGGGAACGGCGGAGACGATGTCCCGGGTGAGGGCCTGCTTGTCGGTGCCGGCGTACCGGGCGCGGGTGTCCAGCACCAGCCGGTGCGTCAGCACGGGGACGGCCATCGCCTTGAGATCCTCCGGCAGGACGAAGTCCCGGCCGCTCGCGAGCGCCCGCGCCCGGGCCATCCGCGCATACAGGAGCGCCCCGCGCGTGGACACCCCGAGCCGGACGCTGGCATGGCTCCGCGTCGCGTGGACGACGCGCAGCAGGTAGTCCGCGACGGAGCCCTCCATCCGCACCTCCTCCACGGCGCGCTGCAGGGCCACCACCTCGTCCAGGGTGCACACCGTCTCGAGCTCGGTGACGGGATGGCGCGAGCCCCGCAGCTCGGTGAGCAGGGCGCGCTCCTCGGCCTCGGGCGGGTAGCCGAGCGAGAGCTGGGCGGCGAAGCGATCCAGCGAGGCCTCCGGCAGGGGGTAGGTGCCGTGGAACTCCACCGGGTTCTGCGTGGCGATGCACAGGAAGGGCGAGGGCAGCGAGCGCGTCTCCCCATCCACCGTCACCTGCTGCTCGGACAGCCCCTCCAGCAGCGCGGACTGGGTGCGCGGCGAGGCGCGGTTGATCTCGTCGGCGATCAGCACGTTGGCGAAGATGGGGCCGGCCTTGAAGCGGAAGCTGCCGTCCTGGGGATTGAAGAGGGAGGTGCCGACGATGTCGGTGGGCAGCAGATCCGGAGTGAACTGAACCCGCTTGAACGTCCCGCCGATGCTCAGCGCCAGGGCCTTGGCCAGGGTCGTCTTCCCGGTGCCGGGCACATCCTCCAGCAGCACGTGCCCGCCCGCCGCGACGCAGCACAGCACCAGCTCCAGGGACTCGCGCTTGCCGCGGATGACCTTCTCCAGGTTGCCCAGCAGCCTGGCGATGAGGGTGCGAGCCTTGCCTGTCTGCTCGGTGCTGGGAGGAGGGGAGACCTGGGCGGATGCCGTGCGCATGGGCGCAGCGTAGCAGCCTGGGACGCTGCCTCCGAGAGGCCGCCCCGACCGGGAACCCGTGACAAAGCCCCCAACTCCGGGTGAACCTGAGGAAAATCCTCTGGGGGACACCTTGCGCAAGATCCTGTGCTGTCTGGGAGCGATTGCTCTCCTGCTGAGCGCCTGCGATGACGACTCGACATACGTCGGGAGCGTGACGGAGCCACCCGCTCCGGTGCGTCTGAAGCCGGGCGAGGCTGGGGAGCTGTCCCTGTCGCTGCGGAACGACGGGACCGGGACGTGGAAGACCGGAGACGTGAAGCTGGTCCTGAAGGATCAGCCGGACTGGAAGGGCACGCTCGCGCTCGAGAAGAAGACGAAGCCCGGCGAGGTGGCCACCTTCAAGGGCAGCGTCACCGTGCCGGGACAGCCCGGCCTCCACACGCTGAAGTGGACGCCCCAGCACAAGGGCACCGACTTCGAGAGCGCCATCGAGGTGCAGGTGGAGGCCTCCTGCTCGGACGGCGTCTTCTGCAATGGCGAGGAGCGCTTCGCCAACGGGCAGTGTGTCGCGAGCGCCTCGCCCTGTGACGACGAGACGGCCTGCACCGTGGACGCCTGCGACGAGCAGAAGCAGACCTGCAAGCACACGCCGACCGGCGAGTGCGCGATCTGCCAGGCGGGCCCGACCTGCACCCCCCAGTGCGATGGCAAGCAGTGCGGCGATGACACCTGCGGCGGAGAGTGCGGCACCTGTCCCTCGGGGCAGGCCTGCGCGCAGGCCATCTTCCAGTGCAAGCCCGAGGGGCAGCCGGGGACCTGTCGCTCTCCGCTGCCGCTGCTGGCGGACGGCGTCCCGTTCGTCGGAGACCACGTCATCGCCGGCGACAGCTCCGGCGGAGTCCACCAGCTGGTGCCGTCCTGCAACAGCACCAGCACCGCGGTGGAGACCGTCTACACCTTCACCCTCACCGAGCGGATGGGCATGGAGGCGCGCGTCTCCGGGCCCCACTACGACACGGTGCTCCACCTGAGGAAGAAGCGCACCGCAGACGGCGCGGCCGACTGCCTCGACAATACGCCCGCGAAGACGGTCGCGTGCAGCGACGACTCCTCGCCCCCGGGAGACTACGGCTCTCGCATCACCGTGGCGCTGGATCCGGGCACCTACTACCTCATCGTCGATGGCTTCGATGCCACCCAGGCGGGGGAGTTCAAGCTGAGCGTCCGCTTCGCCGCGCAGGGCTGCGTGCCCAAGTGCGACGGCGTGTACTGCGGCGGCAGTGATGGCTGCGGTGGCAACTGCGGCGTCTGCGGCGACGCCGAGTCCTGCGTGAAGGGCCGCTGCCTGCCGAGCCCCTGCTTCCCCCAGTGCGACGGCAAGGAGTGCGGGGATGACGGCTGCGGTGGCCAGTGCGGCTTCTGCCCCGGACAGGAGCTGTGCGTGGTGGCCACCGGCCAGTGTGACACCTTCGCGGCCTGCGACCACCTGCGCCCCACGTGCTCGCCGGGCTGCAGCGCGGCGGAGTTCTGCGGCACGGACTGCAAGTGCCACCTGGTGGGCGAGCCGCTGCCGGACCTCGTCGTGGACGAGAAGCGGCTGCGGGACGAGATCCTCTTCGACAACGTCTACGTCACCGAGAACTCCTGCGCGAAGGTGGAGGAGTGCGTGTCGGGCATCGGCAACCGCCGCGTGCTGCGCTTCAGCGTGGAGGCGGTGAACCAGGGCAATGCGACGCTCACCGTGCCGCCTCCGGCCAACCGGCCCGACCTCTTCACGTTCTCGCCGTGCCACGGCCACTTCCACTTCAGCGGCTTCGCCACCTACGCCCTGCTGGACCTGGAGGGCAACACGGTGCTCACCGGCCGCAAGCAGGCCTACTGCATGGAGGACACGCAGCGCATCGCCGCCGGGCCCCAGATCGCGTGCTCCAAGGAGTTCGACTGCGACAACCAGGGCATCCAGCGTGGCTGGTCCGACCTCTACGGCAACACGCTGGACTGCCAGTGGCTGGACATCACCGACGTCGCCCCGGGCAACTACCAGCTCCAGGTGACCCTCAACCCCGCGCGCTCCTTCCAGGAGGAGACGCTCGACAACAACACCGCCGTCGTCCCCGTCACCATCCCGGCGCCATAGTGTCCTGTTGAAACGCGGCCTGGCTGGAGGCGTGTGAGCGCCTCCAGCGGAAGCTCTGAGCCCGAGCCCTCAGGGGCGCTGGCCGCGCTCCTCGAGCACCTCCAGCGCGCGCACGCGCCCGCGGTGCAGCGAGCTCTTCACCGTGCCCTCGGGGATGCGCAGCACCTGGGCAATCTCCGGGTAGCTGAAGCCGCGCACCTCGCGCAGCCAGAGCACCTGGCGCTGCAGCTCGCTCACCTCGTGCAGGGCTGCCCCGAAGTGCCGCTGCATCTCCTCGCCCACGGCCTGGGCCTCCGGAGAGGTGGGCTCCTGCGGCTCGTGGCTCAGCCGCTCGCGGCGCTTGCGCGCCCGCAGCCAGTTGATGCTGCTGTTCACCATCACACGGTGCAACCACGTGGTCCACGCCGCCCGCCCGTTGAAGCCCTCGGGCTTGCGGGCCAGCCGCGTGAACACGTCCTGCACCACATCCTCCGCGTCATCGGCGTCTCCCACGATCCGCCGCGCGATGGCCAACGCCCGTGTGCGATGCTGACGGTAGAGCTGGGAGATGTGGGGGAGCCCGGCGACACCGGCGACCATGACATGCCTCCTCGTGCCCCCGCATAGGGGGCCTGGGGCATGAAACGCACGAGCGGCTCAAAGGTTCTGTCCCCCTTGCCGCACCGCGCGGTGTCGGTGGGAGGCCTACTCCGTCTCCTCATCGCTCTTCGTGAAGCCCCACTCCCTGAGACGCTTGAAGAGGGTGGAGCGTGCCAGGCCCAGCTCCTTGGCCACCTTCTCCTTGTTGTTGTTGTGGCGGCGCAGGGAGGCCTCGACGATCTGTCGCTGCACGTGCTCCATCATCTGATCGAGGTTGAGCCCGGCGGGGAAGTCGAAGGAGAGGCTGGAGGCGGCGGAGGGGCCGCGGCTGTACTCCTGGTCGAAGGAGATGTCGCCGGTGTCGATCTTCGGGCCCTTGCGCAGCAGCAGGGCGCGGTGGACCACGTTGCGCAGCTCGCGGATGTTGCCCGGCCAGAGGTGCGCCTGGAGCTTCTCCACGGCGCCCTGGGTGAGGTTCACCGTCTGGCCGCGGGGCGCGTAGGTGCGCACGAAGTGCTCGGCCAGCAGGGCGAGGTCCCCCTTCCGGTTGCGCAGGGGCGGCAGCATCAGGGGGATGACGCAGAGCCGGTAGTAGAGGTCCTCGCGGAACTTGCCCTCGCGCGCGGTGGCCAGCAGATCGCGGTTCGTCGCGGCGACGAGGCGCACGTCCACGTGGGTGGGGCGGCTGGCGCCCACGCGCTTGATCTCCCCGCTCTCCAGCGCGCGCAGCAGCTTGGCCTGCAAGTCCAGCGGCAGCTCGCCGATCTCGTCCAGGAAGAGGGTGCCGCCGTGGGCCTCCTCGAAGGCGCCCTTGCGCGCGGTCTGGGCGCCGGTGAAGGCGCCCTTCTCGTGGCCGAACAGCTCGCTCTCGATGAGCTCCTTGGAGATGGCGGCGCAGTTGACGGGGATGAAGGGCCGCTCCGCGCGGGTGGAGCAGACGTGGAGCGCCTTGGCCACCAGCTCCTTGCCGGTGCCGGACTCGCCGAGGATCGTCACGGCGGCGGAGGAGGGGGCCACCCGCTCGATGAGCTCGATGAGGTGCCGCACGGACGGATCATTGCCGATGATGCCGTGGAAGGAGGAGTCCTGCCGGCCCTGGGACTGGGGCTCGAGGATGAGCTCCGTCTCGCCCACGCGCAGGGTGGTGTTCAGCGGCACCTCCACCTCGAAGATGCGCGCGCTGCCCAGGAAGGTGCCGTTGGTGGAGTTCAGGTCCACCACGTGGAAGAGGCCGTCCCGGCTCGTCACCTTGAGGTGCCGGTTGGAGATGAACCGGTCCTGGACGACGATGGTGTTGGACGCCTCCTTGCCGATGGTGAAGGCGTCCTGGGTGAGCTCGTGGACCATCTCGGTGGCGCCCTGCTTCACGCGCAACTGGGCGGGCTGGCTCTCGGCCTCCAGGCCATCCCTGGCCTGGACGTCCGTGCGCCGGCTCACGGCGGTGGGGCCTTCCTTGTCTCCGCCGCCCCGCTCGCGGAACACCGCGCGCCACTGGCCCAGGGTGATGTCCACGCCGTCCGACAGAGAGGCCTGCTTCACCGACTTGCCGGCCACCCGGGTGCCCTTGCCGGACAGGTCCTCCAGCCGGCAGCTCTTCCCGTCATAGAGGAGGGCCACCTGCTGCCGGCTGACCTCCGGATCCGGAATGACGACGTCGCTGCGCTCGCCACGGCCGAGCACCACGCGCTCCTTGTCCACCGCGAACCTGAGCACTTCCTCGCCACGTCGAAAGAACACCAACTCCGGCATGCCGGCCTCCAGCAGAGGAACCAGGGCGGCTTTACACGACAGGGCGTCGTTCCATCAACATCTCAACGCATCAAGTGGGGACGGAGGCACCCGCCGGGACAGGTAGGGTCTGGCTGGAGGACTGCCAGGGGAACAGGTAGCGCAGGGGGATGTGCACCCGGGCGGCCCAGGAGGACTCGGTGTGCCTTCCGCCCTTGTGGGCGTAGTAGTACAGGTCCTTGCCCTGCTCGTAGCCGCGGGCCTGCAGCACGTCGCGCATGGCCTGGGTGGGGGTGAGCGGATCCCGGTTCGTGCCCGCGTCGATGTAGAACTTCACCGGCACCTTCCAGGGCGCCGTCTCCATCTGGCGGACGAACTCCATCCCGTTCCACATGAAGGAGCTGGAGAGGCAGGCCACCTTGGAGAAGACGTCGGGGCGGCGCATGCCCAGGTAGAAGGAGACGAGGCCTCCCAGGGAGGAGCCCATCAGCGCGGTGTCCTCGCGGCCGGGCAGGGTGCGGAAGTGGGCATCCACCCAGGGCTTGACGGTCTCGACGAGGAAGCGCCCGTAGAGATCGGCGCCTCCCGTCCTGCCGGAGGGCGGGCCTGGGGTGTACTCGAACACGCGGCCGGTGCCCACGTTGGAGACGGCGACGATGATGATCTCGTCCATGAGCCCCCGCGAGACGAGCGCGTGGCTCGTCTTGTCCGCGCCCCAGGACACCCCGGTGAAGGAGGTGGCGTCCTCGAAGGCGTTCTGGCCGTCGTGCATGTAGAGCACGGGGTAGCGCTTGAGGGGGTTCTCCGCGTAGCTGGGGGGCAGGGAGATGATGAGGGTGCGCCGGTTGCCGAGCTGGGGGGAGTAGAAGTCGTGCACCTTCTGGAGGGTGCCGACGGGGGGGCCGAAGAAGGGGTACACGTCCTGGGTGGAGCCCGCCCGGAGCTGATAGTTGCCTCCGACGGACCAGCCCCGGTCCTCGAGGAGCGGCTTGAACTCCATCACGCGCGAGGTGTGCGGCCAGACGTAGGTCCAGACGTGACCTTGCGACCAGGAGGTCTCGCGCCCGGTGCTCCAGGACAGGGGACGCCCGCTGCCCCGCACGGCGATGCGACGGCCCCAGCCGGTGTCGTAGTGGATGCGGATGATCGACGCGCCCTGGGGCAGCCGGCCGCGCCCTCCGCGTCGCTGCCCCCGAGTCTGCTCTCCGCCGTCCCCACGCTCAGCCACGAAAGTTCCTCCCGATCCCCTGTCACGCTGCACGGGGCAGATAACCGGAGCCAGGCCGTGGCGCCTCAGGAAAGTGGGCGTAATTCCGGAAGAAGTTTTCTGGGGAAGATCCGGCGTGCGCGCCGTTCACCGAGGTGACTGTCACAAGGAGGCACGCAATGAAGACGCTGCGCATGAAGGTGCTGGGCTCGTGTCTGGGGCTGTCGCTGGTCGCCTGCGGTGGGGCGGAGACGGAGCCTCAACCCCAGGAGCCGGCTTCGGGAGAGCGCGAAGTCAGGCAGATGGTCACGTGCTACGCGTACCTGCTGGATGGCCCCAACTTCTCCGGCGCGCAGCTGGCGCCGTTCCCGGTGACGGCGAGCCCACCGGCGTGCGTCAACCTGCCGTCGACGTCGAACAACCGCACCTCGTCGTTCCGGTTGGCCAACTGCCCGGCCATCTTCTACGACGGCCCCAACTGCACGGGCGCCTCGTTCGGCGCGAACACGAGCGGCACCATGCCCGTGTGGTTCGACAACCTCGCCACGTCCGTATACTTCCCGTAAGGGGCGGGCCCTTCTTCCACACGGGCACCTCACAGGTCGGGCTGGCACGTGTAGGGCGTGTCCGAGTCGGCCTGCGCGCAGCGATAGCCTTCGCCGCATGCGGCATGGGTCTGCGGGTCGCAGGAAGGCCTGCATGCCCAGCCGTCACAGCTCATTCCGGTGGGGCAGGGAGGGGAACCTCCTCCACATGGCTGGATGCACTCCATCCACATGTGTCCTGGCTTCGCCCGGTCATATCGCACCTGGCACGCGCTTCCCGCGGAGCAGGGTGTCTGCTGGCAATCGGCTCCATGGACGACCACGCACTGCGAGGCGCCTTGGTTGTCCTGGATGCAGTGCTGACCCGTGGGGCAGCCGCGCATTTTGCATGTTGGCAGGCACACGGGTTCGGGAATGGTGTTCGCGCAGAAGAAGCCCTCAGGACAGGCGTTCGCCCTGTCCTTGTGACAGGGCCGGGCGCACCAGCCCTCCTGGCCACCGCAGATGAGGTCGGCTGCGCACGCCGCGTTCTTGTCGAGCGTCAGTGCCAGGCATCGTTCACCTTCCTGGCGGCTGCCCGCGGGGACGCAGAAACCCACCAGCGGCCCGCCACCCTCCGAGGCGATGTCCCGGCACACCTGGCCCTCGGGGCAATGCATCTCCGTGGTGCACTGACTGTCGGAGCAGTACCGCGCGGGAATTCGCGTATCCCAGACGCAGCCGAGAGGCGCCTCGCAGGCACGGTCAGGCCCACAGTCGCGGCGGTAGGTGCCCAGCCGCGTGCGTGCCTCGGTATCGAGCACGGGGCTGCGTTGCCGGCCTCCCGCCGCGGTCGCGGGTCGCAGCAGGTGGCCCAGCAGCAGGATGAGTGGCAGCGCCAGGAGAACTCCCGCGAAGCCCGCCAGGACTACGCGCCGTTCTAGCCGCACTTGTCTCGGCACTCCTTGGAGTTCTCCCTGCCGTGCGCACAATAGCGCTGCACTTCCTCGGGAGAGCAGCGCCTGCGGACAAGCTCCAGCGAGTCCTTGTGGGCAGCCCGATCGACCCGACCCTCCTTACCGAATTCAGAAGGGCAACCCGTCATCATCGTGAGGGCCAGCAAGCCAGTTCCTACGTGCTTCCAGTGCATGGCTCCCTCCCGAACCGTTGCCACCTGGGGGAGGGCTTCAGCGCTTGCCCAGGAAGGAGAGCTTGCCGAGCGAGCCGCTCAGGCGGCCCGAGCGGAACTTCGGATCCTCCTTGTCCGCCGGGAGGATGGAGAGCCCCAGCCCGGCCGTGCCCAGCGACTTCACCAGCTCCGGCTCGACGCGGATCTTCACGTCCATGGCCGGCTCGCTGTACTGGAAGCGCCTGGCCAGCTTCACCGTGCCCGTCCCGCGCACCTCCAGCTGATCGCCGCCAATCTTCAGCGCCTCCACCGTGCCCAGGCCCTTCTCGAAGCGGATCAGCGCCGTGAGCTCTCCCACCGGGACGCGCGGCAGGCCCCCGGGGAACGCCAGCGCCACGAGGCTGCCCTTGCTGGCCATTATCGAGCCATCCACGCTCCCCTTGAGCAGCAGGTCCCTCCCCTCGAGCGACAGCTCCCCGTCCGCCTGGGACAGGTCCGGCTCACCCGCGCGCCCGTTGGCCCCTGGCGTCATCGGCATCGTCAGGTTCAGCACGCCGCTCAGCGAGCCTTCCAGGTCCAGCCCGGTGAAGTTCCTCAGGTTGCCCTGGGACGCATCCAGCTTGTCCAGCTTCACGCGGATCCGGTCCCCACGGGCCCCCGCGCTGCCCGAGAGCTGCCCGCCCAGCGCGTCCGCCTGGAACGCGACTCCCGGCGGGAAGAGGGTGGGGCGCAGGAAGAGCGAGTCGACGATGAGCGCCTCGCCCAGCTCCGCCGGCCCCAGCATGCGCGCCGTGTCCGGATCCCCTGTCGTCAGCGCCGCCGTCGTCTCGCTGCTGAGCGGCGCGGGCGGCTGGCTGATGCGCACCCCCTTCGCCGTCAGGCCGATGAATCCCGGCCGCAGCGAGTCGATGCGCACCACGTAGCCCGACTTCAGCGCCTCGGTGGCGATGCGCGCGCGCAGCGCCCCGTACGGGAACGTGAGGAAGAAGCAGAGGATGAGGGCGAACAGCGAGAAGGCGCTGTAGCCGAGGACGATCTTCCAACGGGCGGTCTTGCTCTGGGTTGCCATGGCGTCACTGCTGCGGCTGAGGCTGAGCCGGCTGCTTCAGCTTGTAGGTGGCGACGGTGGCCCACGCCGTCAGGGTGTCGGAGGCCGGGCGGGGCTCGATGCGCAGGTACTTCACCTTGACGATCCCAGGTCCGCTCTCCACGGACCGCAGGAAGTCGGTGAGCTTGCGCAGATCCACGTCCGTGAAGGTCAGCTCCATGCTGCTCTCGAGGATCTTCCCATCCCCGATGCCCACGTCGCCCTTGGGCGTCATGTTCGGCACGTCCAGGCCCGCCGCGGTGGCCTTGTCCGAGACGTAGCTGAGCAGCCGCACGTCGTTGTTGGACAGCTGCGCCTCGATGGCGTTCCGCGCCGAGGTGGCCTGGTTGTAGCTGGCCGCCAGCTCCTGCACCTGCTGCAGCTTCGCCAGCTTCTCCTGCGTCCGGCGCCGGTGCGTGTTGGCGCTGCTGGAGAAGGAGTACAGCGTGAGGAAGAGGACGAAGACCAGCACCGCGGCTCCCGCCACCGTCACCAGCCGCTTCTCTCGCGCGCTGAGCTGCTCGAAGCGCGCTCTCAGATCATTGAGGAGTTGTCTCATGGCTAGGTCTCCGCTCCGGACTGGTCGGGGCACGCCACCTGGATGTCGAGGCGGAAGGTCACCTTCGTCCCGTCCCGCGTCTTCTCCACCTTGCCCGGGTTGACCTCCCGGAAGCAGCGGTGGCTCTTCAGGGAGGTGGTCAGCGTGTCGATCTCCTTGGAGCTGTTCGTCTCGCCCTGGAGGATGATGCGATCCATGTCGATCTGGATGCGCTCGAGCTTCACCGGCACCTCCGGGGAGATCTTCTGCGTCACCTCCGCCAGGAGGTTCACCGCGCTCATCTTCGGCAGGGCCGCCGCCGGGCTCTCCACGCCCCGGAGCATGTTGATCGCTCGGTCATAGTTCGTCTCGCAGTTGCCCAGGATGTTCTTCGTGGTGCTGCACAGCACCGCGTCCACCTTGGCCTCGTTGCGCGAGAGCACCGAGTTGCGCACCACGCCGCTGGCGATGAGCAGCAGCAGCAGCGTGGCCGCGAAGGAGGCCAGCAGCCCCACCTTGTCCTTCACGTAGTCGAAGTCACCCTTGAAGGCGAAGTCGCCCCGGCGCAGGTTGAAGCGCGGCGCCTTGGCGCCCGAGGCCTGGCCCCGCAGCGCCAGCGCGTACGCCTGCGCCGCGGACGGGTGCGCCTCCGCGGGCACCACTCCGCTCGCCTCGTTGGGCAGCGCCAGCACCCGCGTCCGCAGGTGCAGATCCCGCTCGAGCTGCTCGGCGATGCCCTTCAGCCGCGACGTGCCGCCGCACAGCACCAGGGCGCCCACCTGTCGCTTCGTGCGCGCGGTGAAGGACTTGAAGGTGGGGCGCAGCTCGCGCAGCACCGGCTGCAGGCCGCGCACGAAGGCGGCCGCGGCGCGCTCGGAGTCCGGCCCCTGGGCCGTGGCCGCGCTGGCCATCGCCCCGTACGTCTCCTTCCACTGGTGCGCCTCGCCTAGCGGCGTCTGGAACTCGGCGGCCAGCGCGCGGCTCAGGTCCTTGCCGCCACCGGCGAAGGTGCGGGCGAACTCCACCCCCACGCCCGGACGGCCGATGGCCACCGTGGTGCGCTCGTGGCCGATGTCCACCACCGCCACCGCCTCCGCCTCGGCGAGGCCGTCGAAGACCGCGGGCGTCTGGAGGAAGAGGTTCTGGTACGTCACGCCCGGGTGGGTGATGACGCGCGGATCCAGCTTCAGCTCGGCGAGCAGCCCCATCAGCCAGGTCAGCTCCTCCTTGCGCACCACGCCCACCAGCACGTCGCTGCTCGTCTTGTCCTTCTGGCCGACCACCTGGTAGTCGTAGACGGCCTCCGACAGCTCGAAGGGCAGCTGGCTCTCCACCTCGAAGGGGAGGGCGGCCTCCAGCCGCTTCGTGTCCACGAAGGGCATGGTGAAGGCGTGCGTCATCAGCGTCATGCCCGGCAGGGCGACGATGATCTGATCGGCCGGCATCGGGTGCTGGGTGAGCAGCTCGTGCACGGCGGCGCGCAGCGTCTCCGTGCGCTCGCCCTCGCCACGCCGCACCTCGGCGTACGCCTTGGTGGTATAGCCGCGGATTGTCGACTCGAACAGGACACCCTTGACGGAGTAGCTGCCGAGATCGAGGCCAAGAATGCGGGCCATGTTATTCCTCTCTCCAATACAGAATCCGGCCGAGCGAGTCGTCGAGCTTGATGACGGCGGTGAGCGTCTTCTGCACGCTGCCCGCCTCGCCCACGGCCTTGATGGTGAATGTCTGGCTCTTGTCGCCGACGAGCCGGTTCTGGGCCGCGTTGGCCTTGATGCTCGGGTTGATGGCGATGCCCGCGGCCTCCACCACGCTGACGAAGTCCTGCACGGACATGCCGAAGAAGCTGAACATGCGCGCGGAGCGGATGCGGGTGATGAGCTCGTTGATGAACACCGGATCCTGCAGCCGCGGGTCCGGGCGCGCCGGGTCCGCCACCGAGAGGATGGCCATGTACATCATCATCGGATCGTCCGTGTTCACGTTGGGCCGTGAGTTCACGTCCGGGTACACGGTGAGCCGGTCCCGGAAGGCCGCCATGAACATGTCCGTCACGCCGTGCACCCGGTACAGCTCGTCCAGGCTGTCGAAGCGCGCGTTCTTCGCCTCGTAGCGCGGGTCGAAGCGATCGTAGTTGCCGTCCTCCGGCGCGAAGCCCGAGGCGAACGGGTTGACGGGATCCGCCAGGTTGATGGCCGACTGCACCTCGTCCTCGTCCGCCCAGTCCCTGAGCGCGATCACCACGTCCTGCGGCGTCACTCGCACGCGGTTGGCGTCGTCCCGGTTGAAGATGAACTCGAAGCGCTTGTCGTTGAACATGTCCATCATGCGCGCCGCGGTGGGCAGCGCATCCGTGGCCAGCGAGGCCAGGCGGTGGACGTTGAGCTTCTCCTCCTCGTCGTTGATCGTCGACAGGAAGCAGCCCTCGAAGCCTCCGAACGAGCGCTTCAGCGGCTGCTCACCGAAGGCCGCCGCGCCCCGCTCGTCGTCATCCATGGTGAAGTTGTCGTCCTGGGGCTCCGGCTCGTCACGCTCCTTGTCCCCCTCGCCGGTATCGCTCTTCACCATCCCCTTGAGCATGTGGCAGTCCACACGCGCCAGCTTCCAGAGCTGGATGTTGAGCGAGGAGGCGGGCTGCTGCTGCTGGCCGCCCGCGGGGGCCCCGCCGGTGAGCTGCTGCAGCAGGCCACCCAGGTTGGGGATGGGCGTGCTGTCCACCTGCTTCTGGAAGCGCATCAGCAGGCGCCCCAGGGCGACGCCGGAGCGCGCCATGTAGTAGGCCCGCACCTCGTCGCGCTGGTTGGCCGCCAGCTGCAGATCCACCCGCGTGTTGTAGGCGAACTCGGTCGCCACCACGGTGAGCAGGGTGATGGAGATGATGGCGATGATGAGCGCCACGCCGCGCGTGCGGCGATCGCGGCCGGTGGGCGGGAGCGGGCGGGCGGAGCGGCGCCGGGCTGGCTGGGAGAAGAACTTGCGCATCAGAACCTCGGCAGCTCCGTGTTCAGCATGATACGGGCCTGGGTCGTGTAACGCGCTTCCTTGCCATTCTCGTCCAGGGCCACCAGGGTGATGCGCACGCGCGTCGGCAGGAAGGCCTTCTTCTCGGGCCGGCGCGTGTCCCACTCGTCCTCCCACTCCTTGCGCTCGGAGTCCCAGTACTCGAACTCCAGCTTCTTCACGCCCTCGAAGAGGATGTCCGTGGTGCCGCCGCGGTCCATCCGCTCGCCGATGTTGGGGTTCACCCGCCGCTTGAGGTCCTGGCGGCTCTTGGAGCCCTTCTCCGTGGTGGTCTCCACGAAGTACTCCACCACCGCCTGGTCGGACTCCTTCGAGTCCGTGTACAGGCGCTGGTGCGCGAACGTGGTGAAGAGCAGCCGGTCATTCTCGCCCACGAAGTTGGTGGGCCGGTCGTTCTGGTCCCGGTAGCGCTTGGGATCGTACCGGTCGCTCACGAAGGCCGAGCCGATCTCGCGCGCCATGCGGTTCATCGCCACGCGCACCATGCGGTAGTGCTCGGCCTCGCCTTCCACCAATTCCTTGGCGCGGAAGCCCGTCTGGAAGGCCATGGCCACCACCGTGCCCATCAGCGCGGTGATCGCCACGGCGACCATCACCTCCATCAGCGTGAAGCCCTGGCTCGCGCGCTTCATTGGGTGGCCTTTCCGCCGCGCGGCCCGAAGATGCCGCCGCCGCCGGGCGGACGGAAGTTGCTGCCCGGGCTGGTGGGGTTGTTCATCCGGTTGAGCCACTCCATCCGGTTCATCAGCGGCTGGCGCGTGTTCGGGTCCAGCATCTGCCCGTTGGGGCCCTGGAGGGGGTTGGCCACCACCATGCCCGTGGCCGGGTTCACCCACTGGTTGGACGTCTCGGGCGGCTGCTGCCCGGTCGCCGCCGCCGCCGCCGCCGCCGCCCCGCCGTTGCGATCCGAGCCCGGCCCGAGCGACACCACGTGCGTCACCAGGTCGATGCTCTCCACCAGCTTGCCTTCCTTCCAGGTGACGGTGAGGTGGACCTCACGCACCGACTGGGTGAGCTGGTCGATCATCTGCTTGAACATGGGCTGCGCCATGCCCGCCATGCCGGCCATGCCTCCGGCCGCCGGCACCGGGCCGCTGCCTCCGCCCTTGCCGTCCGCGCCGGCCCCGCCCCCGAAGAGGGAGGACAGCCCGCCCAGGTCTCCATCCGTCTCGCCGATGGGCAGGTTGAAGATGGCGCCGATGAGCTGATCGGGCGACACGCCGTCCGTCTTGGGGGCGATGATCTTCGCGCGCCACTTGAAGCCG
Source organism: Hyalangium gracile (assembly GCF_020103725.1). NCBI lineage: Bacteria > Pseudomonadati > Myxococcota > Myxococcia > Myxococcales > Archangiaceae > Hyalangium > Hyalangium gracile. Next base: position 76,438 of record NZ_JAHXBG010000035.1, read on the forward strand.
GGCCAGCCCTCCTCGGAGAAGTCGCCGGACTCCTCGTCGTCGTCGTTGGAGAAGCCCTTGTCGTAGAGCTCCTGCTCCAGGTCCGTCATCTTCGAGCGGGCCAGGAGCGAAGCCACCGTGAGGTGCTTGGAGTAGACGTGGTTGGCCACCGCGCCGGAGTTCAGGTCGAAGATGGCCATCAGCGCCAGCGCCAGGATGGCGAGCGCGACCACCGTCTCCAGCAGGGTGAAGCCTCGGCTCGTGTTCCTCATGAGCGCGGCACCTCCAGCTCCTCGTCCACCACGCTCACCTTGCCGGTGAGCGGGGAGATGGTGAGCGTCCACACGTTGTCGCCCTGGCGCACGTACACCTGGGCCTTCTCCGTGTACCCCTGAGGGAAGAAGTAGAGGTAGGCCACGCCCTGATCCACGGCCTTCTTCTGCTGGCGCGTCCACACGGAGAGGGACACGTTGCTCGGCAGCTCGCGCGGCGCCACCTCCTCGCCAGTGTAGCTGGAGAAGCGCGCGGCCTGCTCCACGCGGTGCTGCTCCTGCTCCATCAGCTCCTTCAGGCCCGGCGCCCCGCTGCCGCTCTGGGTGAAGTTGCGCCGCTCGTCCTTGCCGCGCCTCGCCTCGTCCTCGCGCGAGAGGTTCTCGTCCTTGAGCGCCCCCTCGCGATCCCGGGCGGTGGTGACGGCGCCCTCGGCGCACTCGGCGTGGTAGCGCGAGGCATCGTCGCTCTTCGGATCGGCCAGCTCGAACACCAGCCGGCACGTCTTCCCCGAGAGCGCCGCCGTCTCGTAGAGCGAGCGGATGACGCCGGCCAGCTCGCTCGTCGTCGCCTTGGCCTTGCTGCCGGTGATGGCGCCCACGCCCGTCACCACGGCGGAGAAGAGCACCGCGGCGATCAGCAGCGCGATGCAGATCTCGATGAGCGTCAGGCCGCGCTGGGCGCGACGCGAGAGCGGGGCAGGGGAGTGTCTCATCGCCGGGGCCTCACGAGTCCACCGCTGGAGATGTCCGCGTCCTCTCCCTGTCCGCCCGGCACGCCGTCAGCGCCGTAGGAGATGACGCCCGTGCGCTCGTTGTTGAACTGGTACAGGTACGGCCGGCCCCATGGATCCACGGGCACCGAGTCGATCACCCGCCCCTTGATGAGCGGCGTGAAGCCCTCTTGCTCGGAGGGGAAGCGCCCCATGGTGCGGTGGTAGACCTTGAAGAAGCCCTCCATGCGGCGGATCTGCTCCATGGCCAGGCGCTGTTTGGGCCCCAGGCTGTGGTCCGTCGTGATGTACGCCAGCCCGAAGGCCATCGCGGTGGCCAGCAGGCACACGATGATGACCACGTTCCTCCCCGTCCGGGAGGGACGCGTCGCCAGCTGGGGGCTCTGGGAAGAGGCGTGGTCGGCCATCATGGGACAGGTCCTCGCGTTCGCGTGCCGACTACTTCTGGGCGTTGCCGGAGCCCAGGCTCTTGGACGAGATGTCCGCGTCGTTGCCCTCGCCGCCGGAGGTGCCGTCCGCGCCGTAGGAGATGATGACCGGCTTGCCGCCCTCGTTCATGTAGACGTACTCGTTGTTCCAGGGATCCCTGGGGATCGCCTCGAGCGCCTGCATGTCCACCAGCCCCTTGAGGCCCGTGCCCGTGTCCGGGTAGTTGCCCTTCTTCGTGTAGTAGAGCTTGAGCGCGTTCTGGATGTTCTTGATGTCCAGCTCCGCGCGATCCCGGCGGGCCTGGTTGAGCTGAGGAATGACCGCCACGCCCACCGCCGCGGCGATGAGGCCCAGGATGGTGATCACCACCATGATCTCGATCAGGGTCATGCCGCGGCTGCGGCGGCGCTGCTGCTTCCGCTTCGTCATCGTCTGGTCCATCGTCTCCCTCGATTGACTTTCTGGCAGGGCCCCTGGGCCCCGCCGAGCCTTTGTGTCACGGCACGCTCTGGGTGGTCTCCACCGCGGGCCCGCGCGCCTCGGAGTCCGAGGCATAGAGGACCACCCCCACGGCCAGCAGGGTCGCCGCCAGGGCGACCATGGCCGCCAGGGTGACGCGTTGGATCCACCGGTCGAGCGTGTCGTTCATCGCCTTCTCTCCAGTTACCGGATGACCGAGTTCACCTGCAGGATCGGCATCAGGATCGAGAAGGCCACGAATGCAATCACCGCGCCCATCATCACGATGAGGATGGGCTCGAGCAGCGAGGTGAGGGCGCCGATGCGCACGTTCACCTGCGTCTCGTAGCTGTCCGCCACGGACACCAGCATGTCCTCCAGCTGGCCGGAGCGCTCACCGATGGCGACCATGTGGTACACCAGCGGCGGGAACTGCCCGGAGCGCTTGAGCGGGTTGGAGATGCTCTCGCCCTCGCGGATGGAGTCGCGCGCCTTCTCCACCACGTCCGCCAGCACGGAGTTGGTCATCACCGCCTTGACGATGTCCATGGCGGCCAGCAGCGGCACACCGCTCTTGAGCAGCGTGGCCAGGGTGCGCGCGAAACGCGAGATGGCCAGCAGCCGCACCAGGCTGCCGAAGACGGGCGCCTTGAGCGCGAACTGGTCCCACTTGGGCTTGCCGGCGGGGCTGCGGAAGTACGTCACCGCCGCGACGATGGACAGCGCGATCCCCGGGAAGATGATGAACCACCAGTCCTGCAGCGCGTTGCTGAAGGCGATGAGCATCTTCGTGGTGATGGGCAGCGGGGCGCCCGTGTCCGTGAAGATCTTCGTCACCTTGGGGACGACCACCGTCATCAGCAGCACGAGGATGCCGCCGCCCACCACCATCATGATGGCGGGGTAGAGCATGGTGCCGACGATCTTCTGCCGCAGCCGGGCCTGGCTCTCGGTGAAGTCGGCCAGGCGCAGGAGCACCGTGTCCAGCGCGCCCGAGGCCTCGCCGGCGCGCACCATGTTCACGTAGAGCGAGCCGAACACCTTCTGGTGCTTGCCGAGCGCGTCCGCCAGCGAGGAGCCCTCGTTCACGCGCTGCTTCACGTCCGACAGCACGCGCTTGAGGCGCTCCTTCTCCACCTGGTCCACCAGGGCGGTGAGCGACTCCACCAGGGTGACGCCCGCGCCCAGCAGCGTGGCCAGCTGGCGCGTGGTGATGGCGATGTCGTCGGTGTTGATGCGCCCACCGGCCAGCTTGCGCAGGTCGATGTCGCGCGCGGCCACCGCGGCGCCCGAGCCCTTCATCACCGCGCCGCGGCTGCCCTCCGCCTGGCCCAGCACGTCCGTGAGGAAGATGCCGTCCTTGCGCAGCTGCGCGCGCAGCGTCTTGGGGGACTCCGCCTCGAGCAGGCCCTTGACGGTCTTGCCCGCGGTATTCAGACCTCTGTATTCGAAGACCGGCATGGTGACTCACCCCAGCCCCTCCCAGGAGGGGCGGTGGCTAGATGTCCTCCTGAGTGATGCTGAGGACCTCGGCGATGGTCGTCTCTCCCAGGGCCACCTTGCGCGCGCCATCCTCCAGCAGCGTGCGCATGCCCTTGCTCATGGCGGCCTTCTTGATGGTGGACGCGTCCACGTTCTTCAGCACCAGCTGGCGCACGTCGTCGTCCACGAGCAGCAGCTCGTAGATGCCCGTCCGGCCGCGGTAGCCGGAGCGGTTGCAGTTGGGGCAGCCGGCGGCCTTGTAGATCTTGTCCACCCCGTAGCGCTCCTTGAGGGAGGCGCGAGTGTGGGTCAGCTCCTTGAGCTCGTCGTCCGTGGGCGTGTACTGGACGCGGCAGTCCGGGCACACGCGGCGCACCAGACGCTGCGCCAGGATGGCCGTCAGCGACGAGGCCACCAGGAAGGGCTCCACGCCCATGTCCACCAGACGGGTGACGGCGCCGGCCGCGTCGTTGGTGTGCACCGTGGAGAACACCAGGTGGCCCGTGAGGGACGCCTGGATGGCGATCTCCGCCGTCTCCTTGTCGCGGATCTCGCCCACCATGATGACGTCCGGATCCTGGCGGAGGAAGGAGCGCAGCCCCTGGGCGAACGTCAGCCCGATCTTCGGGTTGATGGCCATCTGGCCAATGCCCTTGAGCTGGTACTCCACCGGGTCCTCGACGGTGAGGATGTTGAGGTCCGGGGTGTTGATCTTCGACAGGGCGCCGTAGAGCGTCGTCGTCTTGCCGGAGCCGGTGGGGCCCGTGACGAGGATGATGCCGTGCGAGCGCTTGATGACCGCTTCCATCCCCGACAGCGTGTGCTGGGCCATGCCGATCTCGGACAGGTCCAGCAGCGTGGACGTCTTGTCCAGCAGACGCATGACGATGCGCTCGCCGTGCGAGGTGGGGATGGTGGACAGACGGATGTCGATGTCGCGGCCGGCCAGCTTGATGCGGATGCGGCCGTCCTGCGGCAGGCGCTTCTCGGCGATGTTCAGCTGCCCCATCACCTTGACGCGGCTGACGATGGAGTTCTGGTAGCGCTTGGGCGGCTTGATGATCTCCTGGAGGACGCCGTCCACCCGGAAGCGCACCATCAGCTCGCGGTCCATCGGCTCGATGTGGATGTCGCTGGCGCGCTCCTTGGCGGCGCGGAAGAGCACGGAGTTCACCAGCCGGATGACGGGCGCCTCGTCGTCCGTGTCCAGCAGGTCCTTGGGCTCCTCCAGCTCATGGGCCAGCGAGTCCAGGTCCGTGGCCTCCATCTCGTCCACGAGCTGCTCGGCCTCGTTGATGGACCGGTCATACACGCTGTTGATGGCGTCCACGATGGTGGAGGCCAGCGCGATGCGCGTGTCCAGCGAGGCGCCCAGCAGCATGCGCGCGTGGTCCATCGCCGCGGTGTCCAGCGGGTCGGCCACCGCGATGGCGATGGAGTCGTCCTTCTGCAGCGACAGGGGGATGATCTTCGCCTGCTTGGCGAAGTTGATGGGGACCTTCTTCACCAGCTCCGGGTCCACCTCCTCCACGAAGATGCGCTGGAGGTAGGGCAGATCCAGCTGGAGACCGAGCGCCTTGGCCACGTCCTCCTCGGTCGCGGCCTTGATGCCCACGAGCACCTCGCCCAGCCGGCCGCCCTTCTCCGCCTGCGCGGCGAGCGCCTCCTGGAGCTTGTCCTCGGGCAGGCCCATGGTGACGCGGAGGATCTCTCCGATCGGGCGGCCGGACAGGAAGGCCGGGCCGTTGGAGACGACCTGGGTGGCGTCGTTGCGCGGCGGGACGGCCTCGGTGGGCTGGGCAGCGGTGGGGGTGGCGTCGGTCGTCACGTTCATGGGGTTCTCATCCCCTCACCAGCCGTATCCGGCTGGATACGCAGTCTCTCGGGGGATTCAGGCGGGGGCACTGATCCCTCCGAACCCTGGGGAGGCGGCGGGACTTCCCGCACCTCCGTTCCCGTCTCCACCGCGGGTGCGTCCCCAGCCGGCGGCGCGCTCGGTGCGGTCTCGGTAGCCGCCCCTCCCGGAGCGTCGGCGGGCGCCTGGCCGCCTGGCGACGGGGCGACGGGGCGCGTGGAGCCCTGGCCGCTCGGCTTGATGACGCGCTCGCCGGGGCTGCCCGGGCCGCCGTTCTCCACCCGCTGCTGCTCGCGCAGCATGGACTGGTTCATGCGCGACAGCGGGCCCGGCTTGCGGCTGAAGTCCACGGCCACGTCGTAGCCCGGCACCTGGCCGTAGAACTCCTCCACGAACTGCTGCCGCTCCCTCATCTTGCGCTCGAAGATGGCACGGAAGTCCGACTGGTCCTTGATGATGTAGGGCGTCAGGAACAGCAGCAGGTTGGTCTTCGTCTTCTTGCGCGTCGTCTGGCGGAACAGGTGGCCCAGCAGGGGCACGTCTCCCAGCACCGGCACCTTGGCGACCGACTCGATGGTGCGGTCCTGCATGATGCCGCCGATGACGACCGTCTCCTGATCCTTGGCCACCACCGTCGTCTTCGCGCTGCGCTTGGAGGTGGTGGGGCCGAGCACCGGATCGCTGGAGGCGATCTCCTCCGTCTGCTCGGTGATGACCAGGCGGATGAAGTCGCTCTCGTTGATCTGCGGCTTGACGGTGAGCTTCAGCTCCACGTTCTGGCGGGTGATGGGGGCGAACAGCGAGCCCAGGCCGCCGAGGCTGCCGAGCAGGGAGTTGGTGCCGGTGGTGCCGGTGGTGCCGGTGCCCAGGCCGCCCAGGCCGCCCAGCGAGCTGGGCGAGAAGCCGGCCTGGAAGGGCACGTTCTGGCCCACGGTGATCTCCGCCTCCTCGTTGTCGCTGGTGAGGATGTGCGGGGTGGAGAGCACGTTCACGTCCGAGCTCTGCTGCAGCGCGTGCAGCACCACGCCGAAGGCGGGGATGTCGATGCCCAGCTTCTGCAATTCGGGGATGACGGGGCCCTGCAGGCCCGCCAGGAAGCCGCCGAAGCTGGCCAGGTTCGCCAGCGAGAACGAGGGCGGCAGGCCCTGGCTGGTGTACTTGGTGCCGAACAGGCCCGGCACCGCGCCCTGGTCCGTGTTCAGCTTGTAGCCGCTGTGGAAGTTGATGCCGAACTCGGAGTTGCGGTCCAGGTTGACCTCCATGATGACGGCCTCGACGAAGACCTGGCGCCGCGGGATGTCCAGCTGCTCGATGACGCGGACGATGTTCTTGAAGTCCGACTGGCTGGCGACGATGACCAGCGCGTTGGTGGACTTGTCCGCGGAGATCTTCACCTCGCCGGAGAACAGCTCGGCGGCCACCGTGGGGTTGCGGATGCCACCGCCCGGGGGCGGCTGCGGGGTGGGCGTGCGCGGCCGGTTGGCGGTGCCCTGCGCCAGCGACTGCAGCGTGCTGGCCAGCTCCTCGGCGTCCGCGTTCTCCAGCGGGTAGACGTTGATGCGGCCGCCCGACTCGGTGGGCACGTCCACCTCGCGGACGATCTGCTGGATGCGCTCGAAGGCGGCGGGGCTGGCCACGATGATGAGCTTGTTGGTGCGCTCATCCGGGATGATCTGCGACAGCGTCACCGCGCCACCGCTGTCCTGCCCGCCGGCGGCGGCGACCTCGCCCGGAGGCGCGCCCGGGGAGACGCTGGGCACGAAGCCACCGGTGCGCTGGCCCGGGCGGGACTTGGCCTCGAAGAGCTTCTGCACCGTGCTGGCCACCTCCTGCGCGGTGGCGAACTGCACCTGGATGACGCGCAGCTCGTCGCTGGAGGCGCGCGTGTCCAGCTGGTTGATGATGCGCTCCAGGCGGTGCATGTTGGAGCCCACGTCGTTGACGATGACGGTGTCCGGCGGGTACGGGATGGTGTCGCCGTCCTTGGAGACCAGCTGCTGGAGCACCCCGCGCAGCGGCTCCACCTCGACGTAGCGGATCTTGAAGAGCTTGGTCACCATCTGCTCGTTCGTCGTGTACGGCGTCTCGCCGTCCACGATCGTCGGGATGGGGTTCTGCTTGGCCGAGCGCTTGTCGACGATCTTCAGGAAGCGGCCGTGCGGGTAGACGGCCAGGCCGTTGGAGTCGAGCGCGGCGAGGAACGCGGCGTAGAAGGAGTCCGCGTCCACCTCCACCCGCCCGTTCTCCGGGCCGATGATGGAGATCTTCCCGCGCACGTTCTCCGGGAGGATGAACGTCTTGCAGGTGGCGTCCGAGACGGTCTGCACCAGCTTCTCGATGTCCACCTTGTCGAAGTAGATGCCGTAGCGGGCGCGGCGGCGGGCCTCCTCGCAGGTGGGCGTGGTGCGCCCCTCCGCCTTCGGAGCGCCTTCGCCGCTGGCGACGACGCCAGGAGCGGGCTGCGGGTTGATCTGTCGGTCCCCTTGAGCAGGGGTGCCAGCGGGCGGCGGGCGGCGCTGCGCCAGGGCGGGCGAGGAAGCCAGCGCAAGGCAAAGCAGGAGCGACCAGGGCGAGAGCGTCTTCATGGAAGGGCTTGCACTGCGGGGGTTAACGGACGTTGTACGTCTTGCGGATCGGCGTGCCGTTGCGCTCGATCTCGATCTCGATGCGGGAGGATTCCTTGAGCTTCGAGTAGACCTCGAGCGCCTTCTCGGGGCTGTTCAGGTCGAAGCCGTTGATGCGGCGGATGACGTCGCCGTTCTGGACGCCGATCTTCGAATAGATGGAGTCCGGGCGGATGGAGAAGAGCTTGAAGCCCTGGGCCTGCCCGTCCTTGAAGGCCGGCACGATGCGCGCCTGCATGGCCACCTCGTTGAGGTTGGCCAGCGTCTTGTCGATCTCTCCGCGCGGCACCTCGTACTCGTTCTCGCTGGTGGCGCGGATGCCCGTGCCCAGCCCGCTGTTGGGCGCGGGCGTGGCGGCGGCCACCGGAGGCGGCGTGAAGGCGGGCGCCGGCGTGCTGCCGTCACCCGGCTGGCCGTCGATGAACTCCTTGCGGCTGTTGTTGATGACGATGACGCGCTCGCGCTGGATGTCCGTGACTTCCGCGCCCTGGATGCGGTCGCCGACCATGTACGTCTGCGAGCGCTGGGTGACCATGTCCTGCACGGAGGCGAAGGACCAGTTCTTGTCGGAGGCCACCAGCGTGCCGAGCAGCTTCACGCGCAGGCCGCTCTTCACCGGCTCGGCGTTGTCGTCGTACGTGGGCGTCGCCGCGGTGGGCTCCTGCACCACGGGCTCGGGCTCGGGGATCTTGATGCCCGTCAGCCGGGACAGGGCCTCCAGCTCCAGCGAGGCCAGCCGCTCGGCTTCCTTGACGCGCTGAGGGGTGCGCGCCGCTGGTTCCGTGCTGGCCTCCGGCGCGATCTTGGATTCCACGAACAGGTTCGCCGTGCGCGCCACCATCCAGGCGACGAGCAGGATGAACACGAGGTTCACGGTCCAGAAGTACTTGCGGAAGAAGAGTTCCATCAGGGAGTCCAGGGGAAGCTACGGGGGATTGAGCAAGCCGGGTGCCACTCCAGGGGCGGCAAACAGCCCGTGGCCTACGGCCAAGTGCTCGAAATTATTCCAGGTGGGGGCGACACCCGGGGCGGGCGGGCAGGGGGTGCCGGGGCTTCGGACAATTTGTCAAAACCGGGCGGGGGAGGGTGTGACGGGCTGTCATTCGTCCTGGGAGGGCGGCTCCCGCTCCTCGGGGGCGTCCGGCTCTCGCTCGGAGGGCAGGCCCGAGGCCTCGCGCTCCAGCTTGCGGTAGATGGTGCGCGCGGCGATGCCGAGCAGGCGGGCGGCCAGCGTCTTGTCCCCCTTGGTGTGGCGCAGCGTCTCGTGGATCACCCGGCGCTCGACTTCCTCCATGGGGGTGCCGATGGGGATGATCAGCTGGCCCGCCGAGCCCAGGGGGCCCTTGCGCACGCTCTCGGGCAGGTCGCTGGCCTCCAGCACCTCGCCCCGGGCCAGGACGACCGCGCGCTCCACGGCGTGCTCGAGCTCTCGCACGTTTCCCGGCCAGGCGTAGTTCTCCAGGATGCGCAGGGCCTCCTCGGAGAAGCCGCGCAGCGACTTGCTGTTCTTGGCGGCGAAGCGGCGCAGGAAGGCGTCCGCCAGCAGGGGGATGTCCTCGCGGCGCGAGGCCAGCGCGGGGACGCGGATCTCCACCACGTTGAGGCGGTAGTACAGGTCCTCGCGGAAGCGGCCCTCGGCCACCTCCTTCTGGAGATCCTTGTTGGTGGCGGCCACCAGGCGCACGTCCACCTTCACCGTCTGGGTGCCACCCAGCCGTTCGATCTCTCCCTCCTGGAGCACGCGCAAGAGCTTCACCTGGGCCGACAGCGGCATCTCTCCGACTTCATCCAGGAAGAGGGTGCCGCCGTGGGCGCGCTCGAAGCGGCCCTCGCGGCGAGCCACCGCGCCGGTGTAGGCGCCGCGCTCCACGCCGAACAGCTCCGCCTCGAGGATGCTCTCGGGCAGGGCGGCGCAGTTGACGGCGATGAAGGGGCCCTTGGCGCGGGTGGAGTGCTCGTGCAGGGCGCGGGCGGCCAGCTCCTTGCCGGTGCCGGACTCGCCGATCAGCAGCACGGTGGCCGTGGAGGGCGCGGCCTGGCGCAGCGTGTCCATCATGGCCCGGAAGGCCGGGGACTGGCCCACCATGGCCTTGCCGCCCGAGGCGCCGATCTCCGCCAGCTTCGCCTTGAGGGACTTGTTCTCCGCGACGAGGGCCTGCTTCTCCAGCGCCTTCTGCACGGCCTTCACCAGCGAGTGGCGCTTGAGCGGCTTGGTGATGAAGTCGTAGGCGCCGTCCTTCATGGCGGCCACGGCCGTCTCCACCGTGGCGTAGGCCGTCATCAGCACCACCTCCACGTCCGGGCGGATGGCGCGCGCGGCCTTGAGCAGCTCCTGGCCGTCCATGCCGGGCATCATCAGATCCGTCACCATGACGCTGACCTCGGGCTTGCGCAGCAAGTCCAGGGCTTCGGTGCCATTAGAGGCGGAGAGGGTGGCGAGCCCCTCTCGCTGGAAGATGCGGGCGACGGAGTCGAGATTGGCGCGGTCGTCGTCAACGACCAGGACCGTGGCGGTAGTCATGGGGGCAGGACCTCTTTACCACGGTCCTGCAATACGCATTCCCCGATTCTCGGTGTATCATGAAATATTGATTTACTCAGATTTCCGCCGCGCTCCCTATGTTGACTCTGCCCGGTTACACGCTTCGAGGTGCTGTGAGGGCCACGGGCACCCACCTGCTCTGCTACGGGGTGCGTGAGCGGGACGGCGCGTCGGTGATGCTCAAGACGCCCACGTCCGTCTCTCCGGCCCCGCGTGAGGCCGAGCGCTATCGCCGCGAGTTCCGGATCCTCCAGCGCCTGCGTGACGTGCGGGGCGTGGCCCGCGTCGTCGGCTACGAGCAGATCCAGGACCGGCCCGTGCTCCTGATGGAGCCGGTGGAGGGGGTGCCGCTGTCCGAGCTGACGGGGCGGCCGCTCGCGGTGGCCCAGGCCCTGGACGTGGCCGTCTCCCTGGCCAGCACCCTGGCCGCGCTCCACCGGCGCGGCGTCATCCACAAGGACATCAAGCCCGCCCACATCCTCGTCACGCCCTCGGGTGAGACATGTCTCATCGACTTCGGGATCGCGACGTTCCAGCTCGTCGAGCACGTGGAGGCGGCCCCCGCGCCCCACATCGAAGGGACGCTGGCGTACATGTCTCCGGAGCAGACCGGGCGCATGAACCGGTCGGTGGACTACCGCACGGATCTGTACTCGCTGGGCGTCACCCTCTACGAGCTGCTGGCGGGGAGCCTGCCGTTCCAGGCGAGCGACGCGCTCGAGTGGTTCCATGCCCACATGGCGCGGGTGCCTCCGCCGCTGAGCGAGCGGGTGCCGGGCCTGCCGCCCATCCTGTCCGCCATCGTGTCGAAGCTGTTGGCGAAGGTCGCCGAGGAGCGCTACCAGAGCGCGGAGGGGCTCAAGGCGGATCTCGATCGCTGCCAGGAGAGCGTGCGCCGGGGCGTGCACGAGGACTTCGCGATCGGCGGGCATGACTTCCCCAACCGCTTCCAGCTCCCGCAGCGCCTGTACGGGCGGGACACGCACGCCGCCCTGCTGCTCCAGAGCTTCGAGCGCGTGGCGCGGGCCGGGAAGCCAGAGCTGGTGCTGGTGCGCGGCTACTCGGGCATCGGCAAGTCCGCGGTGGTGAACGAGCTGCACAAGCCGGTGGTGCGCCAGCGCGGGTTCTTCCTCAGCGGCAAGTTCGATCAGCTCCAGCGCAACATCCCCTATGCCACGCTGGCGCAGGCCCTCCGCGGGCTGACACAGCAGCTGCTGGCGGGCAGCGACGAGGCGCTGGCCCGCTGGAGCGGGCTCCTGAAGGAGGCGTGGGAGGGGTACGGGCAGCTCCTGGTGGACGTGGTGCCGCAGCTGGAGCTCGTCGCGGGCAGGCAGCCGCCGATGCAGGAGCTGCCTCCGGCCCAGGCCCAGCACCGCTTCAACACCGTCTTCCGCAAGTCCCTGGGTGTCTTCGCGACCCCGGAGCACCCGCTCGTCATCTTCCTGGATGATCTGCAGTGGGCGGATCTGGCCAGCCTGCAGCTCATCCAGCACCTGCTCACCCACCCGGAGACGCCGCCGGTGCTGTGGATCGGCGCCTACCGCGACAACGAGGTGGACGCCGCCCACCCGCTGCGGCAGGTGCTGACGGAGCTGCGCAAGGCGGGTGTGCGGACCACGGAGGTCCAGCTGGAGCCGCTGAGCCTCGAGGAGGTGCGGCAGCTGGTCGCCGATACGCTCCCCGGAGCGGGGCCGGAGCTCGTCGGGCCCCTGGCGGTCGTCGTCCGGGCCAAGACGGGGGGCAACCCCTTCTTCCTGCTGCAGCTCCTTCAGACGCTCAACCAGGACGGGCTCCTGGTGCGCACCCCCGAGGGCTCCTGGCGCTGGGATGCCGAGGGCATCCAGGCCCGGGGCTACTCCGACAACGTCGTCGACTTCATGGTGGGCAAGCTGCGGCAGTTCCCGCCGCGGACCCAGCACCTGCTGCGGCTGGCGGCCTGCGTGGGCAGCTCGTTCACGCGCTCCCTGCTGCACCTCATCTCCGATCTCGCGGAGGGCTCCGAGCTGGAGCAGGGCCTGGAGCCCGCGCTCCAGGAGGGCATGGTGGTGCGCGCCGGCCAGGACCACTACCGCTTCCTGCATGACCGCATCCAGCAGGCGGCCTACGCCCTCATCCCCGAGCCGGACCGCAAGGCCATCCACCTGCGCATCGGCCGGCTGCTGCTGGCGAGCATTCCTCCCGAGGCCCTGCCGGAGAAGCTCTTCGGCGTCGTGAGCCAGCTCAACGCGGGCGCGGAGCTGATCGACGCTCCCGCGGAGCGCCGCCGCCTGGCGCTCCTGAACGCGGACGCGGGCCGCAAGGCCAAGGTCTCCACCGCCTTCCGCTCGGCCAGCGCGTACTTCGCGACGGCCTTCCAGCTGCTCCCGGGCAGCCCCTGGGAGACGGAGCCCAAGCTGGCCTTCACGTTCCAGCTCGAGCAGGCGACCTGTGACTTGATGAGCGGCAACGCCGTCGAGGCCCGTCGCCGGGTGGAGGAGCTGCTGACCCGGGCCCGCACCCGCGTGGAGATGGGGGGCGTCTACCGCCTGAAGAGCATGCTGCTCATCGCCTCGGGCGAGATCGAGGCCGCCGCGGAGTGTCTGCTGGAGTGCCTGGCGCAGATGGGCATGTCCATGTCGCTGCGCCCCTCCTGGGAGGAGGTGAAGGCCGCCAACGACGAGCTGTGGGCCATGCTCGGGGATCGGCCCATCGAGAGCCTCGCCGACCTGCCGCGCATGGCGGATCCGGACATGGAGGTGCTGATGAGCGTCCTCAGCCTCCTGTTCCTGCCGGCGTACCTCACCGACCACCGGCTGCTCACCTTGCAGCTGTGCCGGATGCTCCTCATCCTCCTCCAGCATGGCAACACGGCGGCCGCCGCGCATGCGTACGCCTGGTACGGCGTGGTGACGGGGCCCATGTTCAAGCGGTACCGCGAGGGCTATGCCTTCGGCCGGCTGGCCCTCGAGCTCGTCGAGCGGCATGAGCTCGGCGCCCTGCGAGGGAAGATCCTCTACATCATGGAGGTCATCAGCACCTGGACGCAGCCGCTGCCCAGGACGCAGGACTCCATCCAGCGAGCGTTCCAGCACGCGCTCCAGGCGAGTGATCTCCAGATCGCCTGCTACTGCAGCTACCACGCCGTGACGTACCGCTTCGCGGTGGGACAGCCCCTGGAGGAGATCGCCCAGGAGGCGAGCGCGCGCCTGGCCTTCGTGCGGAAGATGGGCTTCATGGATGTGCAGTACATCCTCCTGCACACCCGGAGCTACGCGCAGGGCCTGCGCGGGCTCACGCGCGCGCTCGGCTCGCTGAGCTGGGAGGAGTTCGACGAGACGTCCTTCGAGCAGCAGCTGGTGCCCGGGCGGATGACGACCGCGCAGTGCTGGTACTGGAGCTTCAAGATGCAGGCGCGCTACATGGCCGGCGCCTTCATCGAGGCGCTCGAGGCGGGGGACAAGGCGGTCGCGCTCGCGTGGTCCTCGCTCGGCCAGATCCAGCTGTTGGATCTGCACCTCTTCCATGCGCTGACCGTGGCGGCCTGCTTCGGCACGCTCACCTCCGAGGAGCGGGCGAAGCGCCTCGAGGAGCTGCGGCGGCACCAGCAGCAGCTGGGAGAGTGGGCCCGCTTCTCTCCCTCGACCTTCCTCGCGCCCGAGCGAATGGTCCGCGCGGAGCTGGCCCGCATCACCGGCCGGCACGAGGAGGCGGTCCAGGCCTACGAGGAGGCGCTCGAGGCCGCCACCGAGCACGACTTCATCCAGTACGTGGCCCTGGCCAGCGAGCTCGCCGCCCGGTACTGGCGCGAGCGGCGCGTGCGGACGATCGCGGACACCTACGCCAGGAGGGCTCGGGAGGCGTACCTGCAGTGGGGCGCCACCGCCAAGGTCAAGCACCTGGACGCGCAGTGGCCGCAGCTGGCCACCGCGGCCAATCGCGTCGATCGCGACTCCCTCGAGGCGGACCCGGAGCTGTTCAACGTGGTCAGCCTCGTCAAGGCCCAGCAGCTCGTCTCGGGCGAGCTCGTGCTGGAGCGGCTGGCGACCACGCTGCTGCTGGTCGCCATCGACAACGCTGGCGCCCAGGACGGAGCCCTGCTGCTCCCGCGCGGGGGGAAGTATTCGGTGGTGGCGGTCTCGGGCAGCCCGGCCGAGGGCCTCTCCGTGGGCATGGACGAGTCCCAGCTGCCGGCCTCGCTCCTCTCCTATATCCGGCGCACGCGCGAGCACGTGCTCATCGGCGACACCTCGCAGCCCCATCCCTTCTCGGCGGATCCCTGGTTCCAGCGCGCCAGGGCTCGCTCCGTGCTGTGCCTGCCGCTGGTCCGCCAGGAGGAGCTGCTCGGCGTGCTGTACCTGGAGAACCGTCTCCACGCCAACGCCTTCACTGCCGCGCGCCTGTCGCTGCTGAGGCCGCTGGCCTCGCAGGCGGCGATCTCTCTCGAGAACGCCCGGCTCTACTCCGAGCTCCAGCGCACGGAGGGCGCGCTGCGCCAGGCCAACGACGAGCTGGAGCAGCGCGTGGAGGAGCGCACCCGGGAGCTCAAGCAGGCCCAGGCGCGGCTGATGGAGACGGCGCGCGCGGCGGGCATGGCCGAGGTGGCCGCCAACGTGCTCCACAACGTCGGCAACGTGCTCACCAGCGCGGTGATCAACCTCCAGACGATGCGCAAGACGGTGGACTCCTCGCGCGCGAACCGGCTCAAGCAGGTGGTGGCCCTGCTCGAGGAGCAGAAGGGCGACCTGTCCGGCTTCTTCGCGAAGGATCCTCGCGGGGGCCGGCTGCCGAGCTACCTCGCCGCCCTGTCCGAGGAGCTCCAGCGCGATCAGTCCTCGCTCCGCGAGGACATGGAGGCCATGGACAAGCACCTCGAGCACATCCGCGCCATCGTCCGGGTCCAGCAGAGCCATCACCGCGATCCCTTCGTCATCGAGGAGTGCGATCTGGCCCAGCTCATCGCGGACGCCCTGAGCATCCAGCTGCCGACCCTGCGGCGACATGACGTCACCGTCACGCAGGAGCTGGCCTCGCTGCCTCCGGTGACCCTGGAGAAGCACAAGGTGCTGCAGATCCTCATCAACCTCTTCAGCAACGCCAAGAACGCCATGAGCTCGGTGTCCGCGGGGGAGCGCAGGCTGCACGTGCGGCTCGAGTCGGTAGGGAACAAGGCGCGCATCCAGGTGGTGGACAACGGCGTCGGCATCTCGCCGGAGATCCGCTCCCGGCTCTTCTCCCAGGGCTTCACGACGCGCGAGGGCGGCCATGGCCTGGGGCTGCACTCCAGCGCGCTGGCGGCGCGGATGCTGGGTGGCATCCTCACGCTGGACAGCGAGGGCCCCGGCAAGGGCGCCACCGCCACCTTGGAGCTCCCTCTCGAGTAGACGCCGCGAGGCAGGAGCCGCGCTGTACGTGTCGGTGCCTTCACTCGTGGTGGTTGCCGCGGCGCATTCTGACTTCGAGCGCTCGCGCGGCTCGACCGTCCGCGAGCCCGATCGGTAACATCTCCGCCCTGGCTCATCCTGGGAGGGTCTCGTGAAGGTCGATCAGAAGGCCTGGACCCTGGAGGACGGCTGGCGCGACACGGCGCGAGGCGGCGCCGGAGCGGGTGCGCGGCTGGTGCTGCTGTTCGGCGCGCGCGCGCGGCTGCTGGAGGCCGAGCCCTTGCGGCAGCTTCGCTCCTGGTACCCCGAGGCCCTCATCGTGGGCTGCTCCACCGCGGGGGAGATCTGCGGCACCGTGGTGCGGGACGACTCCCTGGTCGCCACGGCGGTGGCGTTCGAGCACACCCGCCTCCAGCTGGTCCGCTCCCACGTCGAGGTCATGGAGCAGAGCCGGGTCGCCGGTGAGTTCCTGGCCCGGTCGCTCCTCGCGCCGGGGCTGACCCACGTCCTGGTGCTCTCCGACGGGCTGAAGGTCAACGGCACCGAGCTGGTGCGCGGGCTGCGCGCGAGCCTGCCCGCCTCGGTGGGGGTGACTGGAGGGCTCGCCGGGGATGGCTATGACTTCGGGCGCACCGTGGTGTGCGGCAACGGCCCGCCCGCGGAAGGCCAGGTCTCGGCGGTCGGCTTCTACGGCGAGCGGCTGCGCATCGGCTACGGCTCGCTCGGCGGCTGGGATGCCTTTGGCCCGGAGCGCCTGATCACCCGCTCCCGGGACAACGTGCTCTACGAGCTGGATGGTCGCTCGGCGCTGGCCCTCTACAAGGAGTACCTGGGAGAGCACGCGGCCGGGCTCCCCGCCACGGCGCTGCGCTTCCCCCTGGCCCTGCGCGGCAAGCACGAGGGCTCGGTCATCGTGCGCACCATCCTCGGCATCGACGAGAAGGAGCAGAGCATGACCTTCGCGGGCGACATGCCGCAGGGCAGCTACGCCCGCCTGATGAAGGCCAGCTTCGAGCGCCTCATCGACGGCGCCGCCGACGCGGCCCGGGCCGGGCTCGAGCGGCTGGGCCGCTTCCAGCCCGAGCTGGCGGTGCTGATCAGCTGCGTGGGGCGCAAGATGGTGTTCAAGCAGCGCGTCGAGGAGGAGGTGGAGCGCGTGCGAGAGGTGCTCGGGCCGCACCCGGCGCTGGCGGGCTTCTACTCGTATGGAGAGATCTCTCCGCACGGCGTCGTCACGTCGTGCGAGCTCCACAATCAGACCATGACCCTCACGGTGTTCAGCGAATCGTGACCTACCACCCGCTGCTCGAGCGACAGCTTCGGCGGTTCTTCGGTGAGCTGGATCGGCTGCCACCGGGCCTGGAGCCATTCCTGGCCGCGGTGAGCGACGCCTACCGGGCCTCGGACGAGGATGGGCGCCTGCTCGAGCGCTCCCTGGAGCTGATGTCCCGGGAGCTGACGGAGCGCAACGACGAGCTGCGCGGCGAGCTTGCGGGCCGGCAGCGCATCGAGGAGGCGCTCCTCCAGGAGAAGGCCGAGCAGGCGGCGCTGTTCCGCAAGCTGGAGGAGACGCACAGCCAGCTCCTGCAGTCGGAGAAGATGGCCACCATCGGGCAGCTCGCCGCCAGCCTGGCGCACGAGATCAACAACCCCATCGGGTTCGTGAACAGCAACCTGGGCACCCTGCGCGGCTACGTGACGGATCTGCTCGAGCTCATCACCGCCTTCGAGGCGGAGGAGGAGCGGCTCGGCGAGGCCGCCCGCCAGCGCATCGCCACCGTCAAGAAGCAGGTGGACCTGGCGCTCCTCCGGGAGGACTCCAGGTCGCTGCTCGACGAGTCCGCGGAGGGGATCCGCCGGGTGCGACAGATCATCCGGGACCTGACGGAGTTCTCCCACGTGGACGACGCGCGGTGGCGCCTGGTGGATCTGCACAAGGGGCTCGAGAGCACGCTCAACATCGTGCACAACGAGGTCCGCCACGTGGCGGACGTGCTCAAGGAGTACGGCGAGCTGCCGGAGGTGGAGTGCCTGCCGTCCCAGCTCAACCAGGTCTTCCTGAACATGCTGGTCAACGCCACCCACGCCATCAAGGGCCGGCGAGGGACGATCACCGTGCGCACCGGCAGGCAGGATGGCGGGCACGTGTTCGTCGAGATCTCCGACACCGGCGAGGGAATTCCGCCCGAGAACCTCAAGCGCATCTTCGAGCCGTTCTTCACCACCAAGCCGGTGGGGAAGGGGACGGGGCTGGGGCTGGCGCTCTCCGCCGGCATCGTCGCCCGCCACCACGGCCGCATCGAGGTGCGCAGCGAGGTGGGGGCGGGCACCACGTTCCGGATCATCCTGCCCGTGAAGCATGTGGCGCAGCCGGTCGCCGCGCCTGCCTGACGCTCACGGCCGCCAGCTCCCGGTCAGGCGTGAGGTGGCGGGGGCAGACCCTCCGGGATGCCGGTGGGCGTGCCCTCCCGGCGGGAGGCCTGGACCGTGCTGCCATACAGGTGGCTCTCCAGGAACCATAGGTCCTGCTCGACCTCGGCGAGGATCCGGGTGAGGAGGTCCTCGGAGACGGGGTCCTCCAGGTTCTCGCTGCGGTGGATGCCCTGGCGGATGGAGGCCGCGTAGGCGGTGATGCGGAGGAGCAGGGCCCGGACGTGCTCCTCGCCGCTGACGGCGGCCAGGTCATACTCCTCGAGCTCGCTGTTGCGGATCGCCAGGCGGATGGTGCCCTCGGCGTAGCCTCCGAGCGCGCCTGCCCGCTCGGCGAAGTCGTCGGCGTGCTTGCGGACGTGGTCGGCCACCGCGTCGAACAGCTCGTGCCGGCTGATGAAGTGCTTTCCGCGCACGTTCCAGTGCGCCTGCTTCACCTGCCAGTGCAGATCGATGGCGTTGGCCAGGCAGGTGTTGAGCAGCTCGATGAGCTCCTCGCGCGTCTCTTGGGAGAGGCTGACGTGACTGGGAAACTTCATGGCGTGCGCCCTCATGGGAGAGAGTGGGCCCGGAGGGGAAGGCTCCGGTCTGCCCTGAGGGTGGCGATGATGGCCCGGCCCGCCAACCTGGGAAGTGGCATGACCGGCAAGAGGGCGGGCTCACGAGCCGTGGGTCCGCAGGCGATCTGGACCTGGGTCCAATCCCGCCCGCGGCCCCACCGGGCCTCAGTGAGAGGGAGCAGGCGCGACCGTCTCTTCCTCGTCCGCGCTCGCACGCCTGGCGTCACCCCGCAGGCGCTGCACCAGCACGTACAGCCCGGGGATGAAGATGAGGTTGACCACGGTGGACACCAGCATGCCGCCGAAGATGGCCGTGCCCAGCGAGTTGCGCGCCGCCGAGCCCGCGCCCGTGGCCAGCATCAGCGGCACCACGCCCAGCAGGAAGGCGATGGACGTCATGAGGATGGGCCGCAGCCGCACCTCGGCCGCCGCGATGGCCGCCTCCAGGGCGCTCTTGCCCTGCTCGCGCAACTGCTCGGCGAACTCCACGATGAGGATGGCGTTCTTGCTGGCGAGCCCCACCAGCATCACCAGCCCGACCTGGCAGAACACGTCGTTGGCCAGCCCGCGCAGCACCTGCAGCCCCAGCGCGCCCAGGATGGCCAGCGGCACCGAGAGGATCACCACGAACGGCAGGCTGAAGCTCTCGTACTGCGCCGCGAGCACCAGGAACACGAAGACCAGGCCCATGGCGAAGATGATGATCGTCTGCCCGCCGCTCTCCTTCTGCTCCAGGCTGATGCCCGTCCACTCGGCCGTCATGCCCGGGGGGAGGTGCTGGGCCGCCAGCGTCTCCATGGCCTCCAGCGCCTGTCCGGAGGACACGCCCGGCGCGCCCTGGCCGTTGATCTCCGCCGAGCGGAACAGGTTGTAGTGGCGGATGACCTGCGCGGACGTGGTGGGCGCCACCTTCACCAGGGACTCCAGCGGGATCATGTCCCCACTGTCGCTGCGCACGTAGAAGGAGCCGATGTCCGACGGGCTGTCCCGGAACTGCTGATCGGCCTGCAGGTACACGCGGTAGGTGCGGCTGGCGTAGTTGAAGTCGTTGACGTACTGGCTGCCCATGTAGAGCTGCAGGGTGCTGAAGATCTGCTCGATGGGCACGCCCAGCGCCTTGGCCTTCTGGCGATCCACCTCCACGTCCAGCAGCGGCGAGTCCGCGGTGAAGGAGGAGAAGACGCCGCGCAGGGTGCCTTCCTCGTTGCCCCGGGCCACCAGCTCCGCCACGGCCGCGCCCAGGTTGTCCAGCGTGCCGGTGCCGGAGGTGTCCTCGAGGATGAACTGGAAGCCGCCCACCTGGCCCACGCCGCGGATGGCCGGCGGCTGGAAGGGCAGCACGCGCGCCTCGCCGATGCGGCCCAGCGGGCCACGCAGCCGCTCCACGATGCCGGCCACCGAGTGCTCCCGGCCCACGCGCTCCTCCCAGGGCTTGAGCATGACGAAGGCGGTGGCGATGTTGGGGCCGGAGCCCGTGAAGGAGAAGCCACCGATGACGAACATGGTCGTCACCTCGGGCTGGGCCCGCAGCACGTCCTCCACCTGGAGCAGCACCTTCTGCGTCTGCGCCAGCGACATGCCGTCCGGACCCTGCACGGAGATGATGAGGTAGCCCTGGTCCTCGTCGGGGATGAAGCCCGTGGGCACCGCGCGGAACAGCGCCACCGTGCCGCCCACGCACAGGAAGAAGGCCAGCAGCACCAGCACCGGCCGCTTGAGCAGCACGCCCAGCGCCCGCCCGTACGAGCGCTTCGTCCAGTCGAGCGCCTGGTCGATCTTCCGGAAGACGATCCACTTCGGCCCGTGGCCGTGGCGCAGCAGCCGGGCGCTCAGCGCCGGGGTGAGGGTGAGGGCGCAGAAGGTGGACAGCGCCACCGAGGCGGCGATCGTCAGCGCGAACTGCCGGTAGATGGCGCCCGTGGTGCCCGGGAAGAAGGCCACCGGGACGAACACCGCCACCAGCACGATGGAGATGGCCACCACCGCGCCGGACACCTCCTTCATGCCCTCGCGCGCCGCCTGTCGGGCGCTCAGCCCCTTCTCGGACATCAAGCGCTCGATGTTCTCGATGACCACGATGGCGTCATCCACCACCAGGCCCGTGGCCAGCGTCAGGCCGAAGAGGGTGAGCGTGTTGATGGAGAAGTCGAACAGCTTCACGAAGGCGAAGGTGCCCACCAGCGACACCGGCAGGGTGATGGCGGTGATGAGCACGCTGCGCCACCCGTGCAGGAACAGGAAGATGACCAGGATGACCAGGATGATGGCCTCGATGAGGGTGCGGACCACCTCCTTGATGGAGGCGCGCACCGCCAGCGTGGTGTCCGTGCCCGGCTTGTACTCCATGCCCGGCGGGAACTGCTTGGACAGCCGCTCCATCTCCTTGGTCACCGCGTCGCGCACGTCCAGCGCGTTGGCCGTGGGGAGCTGGAAGATGCCCAGGCCCACGCCCTCGTAGCCGGTGAAGCGCATCATCTGCCCGTAGTTCTCCGCGCCCAGCTCCGCGTGGCCCACGTCCCGCACGCGGACGATGCGCCCGTCGTTGGTGCGCTGCAGGACGATGTCGTTGAACTCCTCGGGCTCGATGAGCCGGCCGCGCGCGCGCACCGCGAGCTGGTAGGGCTGATCCTCCCGAGAGGGGGACTGGCCCACCTGGCCCGCCGCCACCTGCAGGTTCTGCTCCTGCAGCGCGCGCTGCACGTCCTGCGGGGTGAGCTTGCGGCGCGCCAGCTCCGTGGGATCCAGCCACAGGCGCATGGAGAACTTGCGCTCGCCGAAGATGCGCACCTCGCCCACGCCGCGCACGCGCTTGATGGCGTCCTTCAGGTTCACGTCCGCGTAGTTGCTGAGGAACTTCGAGTCGTAGGTGCCGTTGGGGCTGTAGAGGCCGAAGCTCATCAGCAGCTGGCTGGAGGCCTTGTTGACGACGATGCCCGTCTGGTTCACCTGCGCGGGCAGGCGCGCGGCGGCGCGGCTGACGCGGTTCTGCACGTCCACCGCCGCCACCTCGAGATCGCGCGTGGGCTCGAAGGTGATGGTGATGTTGCTGGTGCCGTCGTTGCTGCTCGTGGAGGAGATGTAGCGCATGCCCTCCACGCCGTTGAGCTCCTGCTCGAGCGGGATGGTGACGGCCGTCTCCACCACGTCGGAGCTGGCGCCCACGTAGTTGGCGGTGACCGTCACCTGGGGCGGCGCCAGGTCCGGGTACTGCGAGATGGGCAGCGTGGGGATGGCCAGCACGCCCACCAGCGTCAGCAGGATGGAGCAGACCGCCGCGAAGATGGGCCTGCGGATGAAGAAGTCGACGAACACGGTGCTTACGCCCTCTCTCTGTCTGCCGGGCCCGGACTAGCGGGCGCCTCCGGTCGAACCGCCGCCCTCGTTGCCCGCGGACGAACCCACCACGGAAGGCATGGCGGCCGCCTTCACCTTCACCGGCGCCCCGTCACGCAGCGACTGGAGCGAGGACACGGCGACGCGATCACCCTCGCGCAGGCCGTTCTCCACGATGTAGTTCCGCTCTCCCAGGCTGCCCAGGGTGATGGGGCGCCGCTGCACCACCGTCTTGCCTTCCTTCTCCTGCACCACGAAGGCGAAGGGCTGGCCGCTCTGGCGCACCACCGCGAGCGCCGGCAGCTGCAGGGCGCGGCGGGTGGAGTACACCAGGCGCGTGCGCACCAGCTCGTTGGGGCGCAGGCCCACGGTGTTGCGGAAGGCGGCCTTGAGCTCCACCAGCTGCGTGCGCGGATCGGCCTGCGGAGCGACGAAGAAGACGGGGCTGGACATGAGCACCTTGCCCTCCGCGTCGAGGATCTCCAGCGGCGTGTTCGGCTGCAGCGCGCGGGCACGCGTCGAGGGCACGGACACGCTCACCTCGAGCACGTCCGCCTGGGCCACGCTGGTCAGCGGCGTGGTGGCCCCGACGAAGTCACCCACGCGCACCAGCACGTCACCCACGGTGCCGGCGAAGGGCGCGCGCACCACGTAGTACTGGAGCTGCACCTCGCGCTGGGACACCTGCGCGGAGGCGGCGCGGGTGGCGGCCTCGGCCGTCTGCGCCTGCGAGCGGGCACGCTCCAGCTCCTGGGCGCTCACCAGCCCCTCCTTATAGAGGGCCTCGGTGCGCTCCAGCGTCTGCCGCGCCAGCTCCAGCGCGGACTGGGCGGAGCTGCGCTGGGCCTGGGCGCTCTCGAGCGCGGCGGACTCCTGGCGCGCGTCCACATCCAGCAGCGCCGCTCCCGCCTCCACCTTCTGGCCGGGGTTCACGTGGATGCGGCGCACGTAGCCGGCAACCTGCGGCAGCACGTTGACGCTCTGCCGCGAGAGCAGGCTGCCCAGGTACTCGCCCGTGTCGCGCGTCTCGCTCGGCGCCAGCGTCACCGCCTCCACCTCGCGGGGAGGGGGCGGCGCCTTCGGAGGCGGCGGGCTGCCGCAGCCCACCACCGTGGCCACCAGGGCCAGGCCCCACACACTCTTCATCAGCGCCTCAGGGGGGCGCACCCGTCTCACCAGTCGCACCGGGCCTCCGTCAAGAATGCATCCAGGCGTGCCTGGACGAGCTCGAACTCACGCAGCGCCAGGGCCAGCTCCGCCTGACGCAATGCCGCCGCGCTCTGAACAAGCTCGAGGCTACCGCTGCGGCCAATCTCGAATGAACGGCGGGTCAGTTGGTCCGTCTGCTCGGCGAGCGAGCGACCCTCCGCTGCTGTCTTCACTAACGCCTCGGCCACCTCCACGCCGCGCCGGGTGCGAGCCACCTCCAGCTCCACGTCGCGCCGGGTGCGCTCCAGCGTCGCCGCCGCCTGCCGCTCGATGCCGGCACGCTCGCGCACCAGGCCGCCGCGCAGGCCGCCTTCCCAGATGGGCACCGACAGCACCGCGGCGATGTTCCACGTCAGCACACGGCCCGGGCCGGGCTCGGTGGTGAAGGCCAGCGCGTTGCTGGTGAGGGCCAGCGTCGGCAGGTAGCCGGCCGTGGCCTGGCGGCGACTGTCTCGGGCGGACTCGAGCTGGGAGCTGGCGGCCACCAGGTCCGGCCGCTCGTTCACGGCCTTCAGCGGCGCGCAGCTCTCCTGGGTCTGCACCACCAGCCCCTGGAGCTGGAAGCCCTGCGTGACGCCCACGCCCTGATCGAGGCCCAGCGCCAGGCCGAGCGCCTCGCGCGCCCGGCGCAGCTGCTCGTCGCCGGAGATGAGGGACTGGCGCGCCACCTCCACGTCCTGCCGCGTGCGTGCCAGGTCCAGCTGCGTGGCCGCGCCCAGCTCCACCGTGCGCTGGACGAGGGCGGCGCGCTCGAGCGCCTGCCGCAGCCCCAGCCGGTTGAGCTCCGCGGCGCGCTCGGCGGACACCACCGCCACCAGCGTGCGCGCCAGCCCCAGCGTCAGCCGGCGCTGGACGTCCTGCAGGCTGGCCTCGGCGCTGCGCTGGGAGGCCTCGGCCGAGGACAGCCCCCGCCACGCGCTCACGTCCACCAGCGACTGCGTCAGCGCCACCGTCCCGGAGCCCAGGGGCGCGGTGGGGGTGCGTCCATTCTCGGAGGGGGGCAGGTTCAGCACGCCGCCCGAGCTGGCCAGCACGGGGTTGTCGGGGTGGAGCACGTCCACGGCAACGCCGCCCGACAGGCGCGCGTTGGGCAGGAGCGCGGCCAGCGCCTGGCGCCACCGTCCCTCGGCGCGCTCCACGCCGGCCTGAGCGCTGTCCAGATCCGTGGAGCGCTCCCTCAGCAGCGCGAGGGCCTCCTCCCAGCTGGCCACCTGGCGTGACGCGGGCGGGACGGGGGCCAGCATGGGGTCCTCGACCTTGGGCTGGAACGGGGTGGGAGGGGGCAGGGGGGCGGCGGGCTGCGCCAGGGCCGCGGTGCTGAAGAGCCCGACGAGGAGCGCGAGGCGAAGGGGCATACCAGGGGCGGAAGGCGAGGGGACTGCCCCGACGGACCTTTCCGGCGCTCGCCCTGGAGCAGCCGTGTTCATCGGTGCAGTTGACAATCGTTGCAAAGTGCAACCATTAATACGTGCAATGAACCTCGCGGAGCAAGTCGCTTCTGTTCGCCGCGCCATTCACCGGCTGCTCAAGCGCCGGCTGAGCAAGCGTACGGATCGACCGTTCACGCAGATGTTGGTTCTCAAAGTGATCGACCGGGGTGGGATTCGCAGCCAGGCGGCGATCGCGGAGCAGCTGGTGATGGATGCGCCCGCGGTGAGCCGGATGGTGGATCGGCTGGTGGAGGACGGGCTGCTGAGTCGCTGCGAGGGAGCCGATCGCCGCTGCGTGCGCCTGGAGGTGACGGAGGCGGGCCGCAAGGAGCTGGCGGTCTGTCTGTCCGAGCTGGAGCGGCTCGAGGGCGAGATGCGCAGGCACCTCACGGTGGAGGAGATGAAGACGCTCCACCAGCTGCTGGAGAAGGTGCACGCCGGGGTACAGCGCGCCGACTCCTCCGAGGATGAGGAGCCGGCGACGTAGGGGGGCTGGAGCGCCTTACGGCCCCTGGACGCCGAAGCAATCGTCCACGCACGAGGAGAACGCCTCCGCGCAGGTGCGGGACTCGACGCACTGCGAGCACTCCTCGACCTTCTCCCGGTGGTTCTCGTTGTCGTTGGCCTCCTCGCACCTGTCGGCGCACTGCCCGGTGTCGAGGTCCGCGTTGAGGCACTCCTTGTAGTGGTCACAGTAGCTCTGGCAGTGGCTCGAGCATCCCGTCGCGCCGAGCAGCGACAGGGTGGCCAGCAGGACTCCCGTCATCAGGTTCTTCATGTCGTTCCCTCCGGGCGCGGATGCTCGCATGGGAGTCCGGGCACGGCCAGCCTCATGCGCTGGCGGCCGACACGGGAGCCGAGGCTTGCGGCAACTGGATGACGAAACGGGCGCCTCCTTCCCGGGGAGACTCGGCCACCAGCGAGCCGCCGGCGCGACCGATGTACTCGCGGCAGAGCGCGAGCCCCAGCCCGGTGCCCTTGCCCGGGGGCTTGGTGGTGAAGAAGGGCTCGACCAGGCGCGGCATGACGTCCGGAGGAATCCCCGGGCCGTTGTCCTCCACCTCCAGGCACACCCCGTCGGCGGAGGGCCGCGCGCGCAGGACGATGCGGGCGGGCCGCCGCGGCTCGGAGTGCTCGATGGCATCCGCGGCGTTGACGAGCAGGTTGAGCAGCACCTGCACCAGCTGGCGCTGCCCCACGCGGACCCGGGGCAGGTCCGCCGGTATCTCGCGCACCACCTCGCCCAGGCTGTTCAGGCGCACGGAGGCCAGCCGCTGCGCCTCCTCCACCGCGTCGGCCACGGCGCACTCCTCCACGGTGATGGACTTGCGGGAGAACTGGCGCAGGTCCGTGACGATCTGCTGGATGCGCAGCACGCCCTGCTGGGTCTCCGCGAGCACCTCTCTCAGGTCCTCCCGGCCCGGCACCGGCGGGTGCTCGACGAGCTCCTCCTCCAGGAAGCTCAGGTTGGCCTTCACGAAGGCCAGGGGGTTGTTCACCTCGTGGGCCACTCCAGAGGCCAGCTGGCCTACCAGCGCCAGCCGCTCGATCTCCGCGCGATGGCGCTCGGCCTGTACGCGGCGCTGCTCGCTGTCCGCCAGCTGCTCGAGTGCCTCCAGCCGCGCGTGGTGGGCCTTCTTCTCCGCCGCGACCAGCCGTCGATAGGTCAGCGCGCCGTAGGCGGACACCAGGGACGTGAAGCCCAGGCCCATGAAGTGGGAGGCGATCAGGCGCGCGGGCGCGGCCGAGAGCACATCCACCAGCAGCAGGCTCAGCAGGGTGCTGGGGATGGTCACCAGCACGGGCAGCCAGCGCTCCGGGATGAAGGCGGCCATCATGAGCGGCAGGATGTAGAAGGCCCACAGGTGGGGGCTCTCGGTCCCGCCCGACAGCTGCACCTCGGTCGTGAGGGCGATGGCGCTCGTGACGCCCGCGATGATGCCCACCGCATCCAGCGAGAGCGTCTGCCGCGTCACGAGGACGCCCAGCAGGGCGAAGACGGCGGCCCAGGCCAGCTGCGCCCCGGCGACCGGCAGGTGCAGGCCGCCGAACATCAGCGGGTGCATGCTGAGGCTCAGGACGAGCGCGGCGGCACAGATGAAGAAGCTGCGCCGCCGCATGGCCAGGGAGGCCTGCGCCTCGGAGGGCTTCTGGGGGGCGGCGTCGGACACGGCGAGCAGGACGGGACGAGGAGAGAGGTCTGGCGGACGGCCCGCTCGAAGTCCACAGGAGGGCCTGGAGAGAGTCAACCCCTGGGGGCTCTCCCGAGGCCCTCGGCCCGCGGTCGAAGCCAGGAGGGCTCAGAGCCGGCAGGAGCCGCCGGGCAGGTAGATGGCGGCGTGGTCGAAGTCGCTCGAAAAGTGGATGAGCCCGAAGCCGTCGGTGGTGTTCGAGTACCCGCTCAGGGTGAACGAGTGCGAGCAGCTCGTGCAGCTCAGCGTGTAGTTCACGGTGGTGGGGTTCACGCCGGCCCAGGTGGTCGAGGCGTCATGGGCCCCGAGGTACTGGTCCGAGGTGATCACCGCCGAGTGGCCGTGCCCCCAGCGATCCACGAGCGAGTAGTTGAAGAGGCGGCCCTGGGGATCGAACGCGATGAACGTGAAGCTCAGGTCCGCCGAGCCGCTGGTGATGAGGGCGCACTCGTCCAGCGGCAAGCCGTCGTGGGTGATCTGGCTGAGCTGCATCGTCGGGCCGGTGTTGTCGACGAGCAGGCTCACCTGTCCCTGGGTGGCCAGCTCTCCGAAGGTCGCGTTGTACGTCTTCACGGTGACGGTGTGCTTCACGTTCGTGCTCAGCGCGCGGGTGTCCAGGATGAAGCCCAGGTCCGGGATCGCCCAGGTGTCGGTCGAGGCCGGCACCTTGAAGTAGCCAGCGCCATCCGGAGCCACCTGGGTGAGCACGAAGGTGGAGCCGTTCCACTTGTAGTTGTTCCACACGGCCTTCGAGGGCGTGAGGCTGCCGTCGACGTGGACGCTGTAGTACGCCCCGCCCGCGCGACGGATGGCGGGGAAGTTCAGCATGAGGTGCGGGGTCCCTCCGAAGGAGGCGTTCTTCACATAGAAGAAGTACGTCGGATCCGTCGTCGCCAGGCCGGTGGCCGCGTCGATGTTCGTCGAGGGGATGTTGCCCACCCGGGTGATGACAGGGCCGAGCGGCATCCCGCCGGACAGGCGGATCTGGTTCAGCGAGCCCTCGCTCACCTCGTACAGGATGTCGGGATCGAGCGCTCGCGCCACGGACGAGGCGTAGCTCGGGACGTCCGCCACCAGCGCGCTCGACGCGGGCGTGGTGGCCAGGTCGATGCGGCGGATGCGCCCGATGGGAGAGGTGCGCTCGGCCACGTAGAGGGCGGTCCGCGCGTCATTGGCCCACGCGAGGCGATACGCCCGGTCGAGGCCAGGAACCAGCGTGGTGCGCGCGAGCGTCTTGAGGTCGAACTTCACCAGACGCGTCCCGTCGGAGATGTACGCGGTCTGGAAGTCCGCGCTCATCGCGAGCCCCACGGCGGAGGTGAGCCCGGTGGCGATGGGCGTCTTCTGGCCGCCGAAGAGGTTCACCTTCCAAAGGGTTCCGCTCGAGCTGTCGGCGATGTAGCCCACGGCGTTGGCTGAATCGATGACGATCTGGTGCGGCGTGCCGAGGCCGTTGGTGACCTCGTTGTGCGTCGGCGAGCCGGGCGCCGTCTTGAAGAGCCGTCCGTCTCCGGTGGTGACGTAGGGATAGAAGCTGCCGGAGACGTAGAGGATGTCGACACCGAGCGGCCCGGGGATGCCCGTGTGGACCGTGGTGACGGTGCCGGTCGCCACGTCGAAGCGAGACACCTCGCCCGCGCTGTACTCGGTGAAGAAGAGCTGCTGGGTGGTGGGGTTGAACGCGCTTCCATAGCCCCCGCCCAGTCCCGTGGCGAGGGTGGTCACGGTGGCGGCGCTCGCCCCTGTGGCAATGAACAGGGCCAGGGCGGCTGCCAGGCGCAGAACCTTCATCGTCGTCTCCTTTGAGGTGGGAACTCGAAAGGAGTACGAGCGTCTTTGGGGATATTCCCCGGATTTCCTCCGGCGATTTCCGGGGGGCTTCACACCCCCCGGGAGGAGCCAGTGCTCAGCTCGGCGCCGGGCCCTGCCGCGCCCAGTTGCGGTGCGCGGCGATGGCGGTGATGAAGAGCGCGTTGAACTTCTTCATGTCCGCCTTGGCGTTCTGGACGACGCCCGGATCGCTCGCGAGGTCCTGCGCTGCGGCGATCTTGCTCAGGCCCGCGGCCTCCACCAACTGCGTCCCCGCGCCGGAGAAGCCCAAGGCCTTGCAGTGCTTGTAGGCCTCGCGCACGAAGTCCGCCGCGTCCGGGATGAGCTGCAGCGCGGCCACGCTCTTCTCACCGCCCGGGACGTAGATGGCGTCGTACAGCACCGAGTGCGTCGTCAGGAACGTGCGCACCGGCGCCACCTCCGTGCCGTCGTCGCTCTTGACGGGGCTGAGCGAGGGGCCCACCACCTCCAGGATCGCGCCGCCAGCCTCCAGCGCCTTCTTCACCTGGGCCAGCTCCTTGGCGGAGAACCCGTCCGCGATCAGCGCCGCGACCTTCCGCGTCCGGATGGAGTCCTTCGGCGTGTTCTCCATGCTCAGGGACGGGGCCTTGTCGACGGTGTTCTTCGCCTTGCTCGCCTTGGCCGGCTTGGGCGCCTTGGGCACCGTGACGCCCACCGCCTTCGCCACGCGGGTAGCCAGCTCCGCGTCGATGTTCGCGAGGATCTGCTGCACGACGCGCTCGCGGACCACCATGCGCTCGCACTTGCCGAGCTCGAACTGCAGCGCGGCGATGAGGTGCTCCTGCTCCGGCTTGGAGAGGCTCTTGTAGAAGAGGGTGGCCTGGCTGAAGTGATCGTTGAAGCTCTCGCTGCGCTGGCGGACCTTGTTGCCCTCGAGGCGCTCCGGGTGATGCTTGAAGGCCTGCTGGGGATTGGCCAGGAACGGGCACCCGCCTCCCAGCGAGTTGGGGTGGTAGTTGGCCCGCCCCGTGTTGATCGTGTCGCGGTGGAAGCCGTCCTGCTGGTGGTTGTGCACCGGGGCCACGGGCCGGTTGATGGGAATCTCCGCGAAGTTGGGCCCGCCCAGCCGCGTCAGCTGCGTGTCCAGGTACGAGAACAGCCGGGCCTGCATCAGCGGATCATTGGTGAAGTCGATGCCCGGCACCACGTTGCTCACGCAGTACGCCACCTGCTCCGTCTCGGCGAAGAAGTTGTCCGGGTTGCGGTCGAGCACCAGCTTGCCCACCCGCTGCACCGGCACCTGCTCCTCCGGCAGGAGCTTCGTCGCGTCCAGCAGATCGAAGCCGTACTTCTGCGCGTCCTCCTCGGAGACGATCTGCAGGCCCAGCTCGTACTCGGGGAAGTCGCCGGCCTCGATGGCCTCCCAGAGATCGCGCCGGTGGAAGTCCGGATCCTTGCCGGCGATCTTCTGCGCCTCGTCCCACACCAGCGCGTGGGTGCCCAGCAGGGGCTTCCAGTGGAACTTCACCAGGTGGGACTTGCCCTGCGCGTTGATGAGGCGGAAGGTGTGGACACCGAACCCCTCCATCATCCGGTAGCTGCGGGGGATGGCGCGATCCGACATCACCCACATGATCATGTGGGCCGTCTCCGGCACCAGCCCGACGAAGTCCCAGAACGAGTCGTGCGCCGAGCCGCCCTGGGGCATCTCGTTGTGCGGCTCGGGCTTCACGGCGTGCACCACGTCCGGGAACTTGATGCCGTCCTGGATGAAGAAGACGGGGATGTTGTTGCCCACCAGATCGAAGTTGCCCTCGGGCGTGTAGAACTTGGTGGCGAAGCCGCGCACGTCGCGGACCGTGTCCGCCGAGCCTCGCGAGCCCTGCACCGTGGAGAAGCGGACGAACACCGGCGTGCGCAGGGACGGGTCCGTGAGGAACTTCGCCTGGGTGTACTTCTCCAGGGACTTGTACACCTGGAAGTAGCCGTGGGCGGCCGAGCCCCGCGCGTGGACCACACGCTCGGGGATGCGCTCATGGTCGAAGCGCGTGAGCTTCTCGCGGAGGTGGAAGTCCTCCAGCAGGGTGGCGCCCCGGAGGCCCGCCTTGAGCGAGTCATCCGTATGCGAGATGGGGATGCCCTGGTCCGTGGTGAGCACCGTGTCCGCCGGGCGCTCTCGGAAGGGCTCGAGGCTCTGGTTCTTGCTCTGGGTAGAGGAGGTCGAAGCGGGCTTGCGCGGTGCCATAAGCTCCTGAAGGTGTAGGCGTGGGATCGCCCCGGGATGGCGTCGCAAGGTGTTCACGCACGGGCCGTGCGGCAAGGTGGAGCGGCGCGGGTGTGTCCTCGTGGACGATCGGCCTGCACCGCCGGGGCCCGGAGCCGGGCTCAGCGCAGGCGCAGACCGTGGATCCAGTTGCCGCGGGTGGCCAGCACGGCCATGTCGCCGAAGATGGCGGGAGAGGCCTCGATGAGGCCCTGGAGCTTGAGCGAGTCCAGCTCCTCGCCGGTGCGCGCGTCGAGCAGGTGCACGGTGCCGAGGATGTCGCCCTGGAGGATGAAGGTGTGGCCCTGCTCGTCCTTGCAGGCGGTGGGCGAGGACCAGGCGTAGCTGTCCAGCTTCTTGCGCCAGCGCTCCTCGCCGGTGGCCTTGTCGAGCGCCACCATGAGGCCATCGTTGAAGCCCGGACAGCGCGAGAGGGTGAAGACGACCTGTCCGGCGATGTCTCCGGTGCCGACCAGGGGCGTGGCGAACGCGCCCGCGTCCACCTTCTTCGGCGGCCCGAGCGAGCCCTCGCACGGGTAGGAGCGCTCCCAGAGCACGCGGCCGGTGAGACCATCCAGCTTGCGCAGCCAGGACCTGCCGCGCGGGCCCGTCTTGTCCACCTCGGTGCCGGTGTAGAGGACGGGGCGGTCGTTCTCGAGCTCCACGGGGATGCTGGCGTCGGTGTCGTCGCCCGCGTCGAAGGTCCACAGGGGCTTGAAGGTGCGCAGATCGATGGCCTGGATGGTGCCGCCGTTGTCGGCGAAGAAGGCCAGGTTGCCCACGGCGGAGATGGAGTTCTCGATGCCGTAGTGGGGGCTGCCCTCGGGCGTGTAGCGGTAGCGCAGCACCTCGGGGCGCACCTTGAGGCGCAGCTTGATGGAGTCGAAGTCCGTGTTGAGCTTCAGGGCGTAGAGCAGGCCGTTCTCGCCGCCCAGCAGGTAGCTGTCGGTGCTGCGGTTGAGCAGGCCCGAGCTGTCGAACGCCCCCCAGCTTCGCGGCGAGGCCTTGTCCTTGCCGGGCAGGAAGAAGACCTCGCGGTGGCTGATGAGATCGTAGACGTGGAGCCCGATGGGCTTCTTCTGGGGGATGCCCTGGCCGACGAAGAGCAGCGGGTAGCCCCGGGGATCGAGCGAGACGCTGCCCTTGATGGGGTTGCCGGTGACGATGGGCGGCCGGGTGGGACGGCCTGTCTTCAGATCCAGGAAGTACACCGAGCCGTCGAGCGAGCCCTGGATGACCTCGACGAGGCCCTTGTCGAAGCGGCGGCGGCCCAGGCGGACCATCGAGTGGCGCATGACGTCGGGCCACTGGATGATGACGGGCTCGCCCGTCCAGCCTGCACCTCCGCGCCAGGGTGGGCGGCCCTTCGTGGTGTTGGCCGTCCAGGCGAGCTCGAGCTTGCGCTCGCGCATTGGACAGATGCCCCAGGCGCCGCCGGTGCGGGTGGCTCCGCCGCGGAAGGTGAAGACGCCCGCGGCCTGTGAGTACTGCTCGGGGAAGACCTGGGCCAGCCGCGAGGGCGGCGCTTCGAGCTCCTGGCCCTTGACGGTGAGCTGATAGCTGGCGAGCCGGGTGTCACTCGACGGGACGTCGAAGATGCG
Source organism: Hyalangium gracile (assembly GCF_020103725.1). Taxonomy (NCBI): domain Bacteria; kingdom Pseudomonadati; phylum Myxococcota; class Myxococcia; order Myxococcales; family Archangiaceae; genus Hyalangium; species Hyalangium gracile. The sequence goes on from NZ_JAHXBG010000035.1 coordinate 108,980, forward strand.
GGGCTCGGGCCTGCGCGGGCGGGTGGGCTCGGTGCGAGGGGACGCCGGAGGCGGGGCAGGGGAGGGCGCTGGCGTCGCCACCCCGGCGGGGCGAGGCGCGGGCTCTGGCGGAGGCGTGACGGGGGCCGGCGGAGGCGTGCGGCAGGCGCTCGCGAGACAGAGCCCGAGCCCGACGAGGACAGCCAGGAGCCCCCGGCGTCCACCCGCTCGTGCGCTTCGCACACCTTCCACGCCCGCTCCCACGGTGGGTCCTCTGCTGCGCTCTGGCGGACTCAGGTCCCGGTCGCTCGCTGCGGAGCCAGGGCCGGATGGGTGGCGCGCTTGAGGAACTCGGAGGTGGCGAGGATGCCGTTGTCCACCAGCTTCTGCTTCAGCTCATCCGAGAGCGTGAAGTCCGTGGTGGAGACGTTCGCGTTGTCGATGAACACGGTCCGCGTCATCGAGTCCGGATCCAGCCGGAGCTGGTTGGCCGCATCCAGCATGAAGCTGAACAGCGCCTTCGCATAGGTCCTCAGGTCGGTGATGGAGACCTCGGGGGGCGTGCCGAACCGCTCCAGGTGGGCGATCTGCTCCGCGGTGCCCAGGCTGAAGCCCACCGTCTCCATGCACACGCCGACCTCCGGGGCCACCGCTGGCTTGCCGAGGACTGGCTGCCGGAGGAGCCCATCGAAGAGATCGATGGGGTAGTTCCACGAGATGCCGCCGTCCACGTACAGGTTGTTGTTGAAGCGGAAGGCCTCGAAGAAGAGGGGGATGCTCATGGACATGCGCACCGCCTGCCAGATGGGCACGTCCGGCTGCGTCTGCGCAGAGAACACCTCCGGCGTCTGCCGGGTCAGGTTCGTCGTCACCACATAGAGGTTGCGGAAGCAGCCAGGCTCCTTCGCCGCCAGCGCGGAGAGCTGCGCGAAGGTGAGGTCCGGCTGGGGTGTCCCGGTGATGCGAGTGGTGATCTTGCCGATCTGCGCGCGGCACCACTGCTCGAACTCATCGCCCTTGTAGATGCCGAACTCGCGGACCAGCCGCACCGCGTCGCCGATGTAGCCGAACTTGCCGTCCATGAAGGCGGCGAAGTCCGTGCTGCCCAGGATGGAGTTCATCTCGTCCGAGGTGGCGCCCACGGCCACGAGCGCCGCGGTGATGGCGCCCGCCGAGGTGCCTGCCACGTTCTCAACGGTGCGCAGCAGATCCTGCGCCTGGAGTACCTGCAGGGCGCCCACGTAGGCAATGCCCTTCACGCCGCCGCCCTGGAAGACGAGGTTCTTGATGGCCATGGCCCGAGCTTAGCAGGCTCCAGGCTCCAGGCCCGAGCCATGCCTGCCTGCCTACTCCTCGTCAGGCTCGGCCGCGCCACCACCCATGCGGGTGATGTCGTCCTTGTTCACCTTGTCCACGTTGAACTTCTGGGCGCTGGCGATCATCTTCGACACCGTGGGATCGAACTCCACGGGGCTGTCGTCCTTCTTGAAGCGCAGGAAGTTGATGCGGGCGACGACGAAGTTCTTCAGGTAGGGGCTCTGGAAGCCCTTGTCCTTGAGCGTCGTGACGACCCGCGTCACGGCGTCGTCCAATTCCAGGAGCTTGTCGGCCCGGGCCTGGCGCACCTTGAGGGCCTCGGCCATGGGGAGGTCCAGGAAGCGCTCGGCGCGCTTGACGAAGGGGTTGTAGGCGCCGGCGGCGAAGCGAGGGCGCTTCTCGTAGGCCGCGCCCAGGGTGATGAAGGAGGGCTCCTCGAAGAGGTGGGCGAAGTCCGCCTCGCGCCCGGCGCGCGAGCCGGTGAGGCCGCGGTGCATGCGGATGACCTCGAGGGAGCGCTCCTTGAGGTTGTGGGCCTTCTCGGTGTTGAGCGCGAGGATCTGGTAGGCCACGTCCTCCTCGGGGAGGACGAGGGCGACGATGGACTTGGCCCCCAGCAGCCGAGAGGCGTTCAGGCGGTGGTTGCCGTTGGGGGTCCAGTACTTGCCTTCCTTGCGCACGGCGATGACGGGATCGAGGAAGCGATCCAGCCGCTCCATGGCGGAGGCGAGCCGCTTGACGTGGGGCTCGGAGAGATCTCGCTGGTAGGGGGTGGGCTCCACCTTGTCGATGGGCAGGGCGGCGAACACGACGGTGTGCGCGCCCAGCGGATCGCGGTAGACCGAGAGCACCTGGCCACCGTCCTGCTGGATGGCCTGGATGAGCTCGGTGGGCTGCGCGGCGGCTTCGCTGGCCACCTCGGCGGCGCTGAGGCCCTTGGAGCGCGGCTCGACCTTCTTGCGGCGCGGCGTGCTGGGCGTGGTGCTACGCGTCTTGGTCGCTGCCTTCTTCGCTGCCATACATCCCTTTCTAACTAGTGGACTCCCAGCTGGTGGTCCCAGTCATACTCCCCGTCGCTCGCGGCGTGGTGGGTATAATCAAGACCTCATGAGCCCAGTGCCTCGATCATTTCGTCGTCTCATTGGTTGCGCCCTGTTGTTGGGGCTCGTGTTCCTGGTGCTGGTCGTCGTCGTCGCGTCCCTGGTCATCGACAACCAGGTTGGCGAAAGAGCGGAGCGGGCGCTCGCCAAGCAGCGTCGGGAGGTCACGGACAACGTCGATTTCTTCTGTGAGCAGCAAGAGAAGCTCGCCGCGGATCCGTGGTTCCACGAACCAC